>JAGRGH010000062.1 GCA_020445605.1 Chromatiales bacterium | reverse complement strand
GCCTACAACGCCTTCGCCGAGCCCATCAGCGACACCGCCCGCATCAACACAGCGCCGGTCTACGACATCACCTACACGCGAGACAAACTCGGGCGCATCACCGAAAAGACCGAACTCATCCAAGGCACCAGGATGAACTTGTTCTTCAGCGATCCCTTCGCAACCGCCCAGACCACGGGCAGTTCGCGTTCGGCGCGCACGCCGCTGACCTGTTCGGCATTGACCGCGAGATCATCGCCGAGCACCCCGGCGGTCTTCTTTGCGGCAAGCTTGGTCATTACGCCGATATCGTCGAGCAGCGTCGCGATATCGTCGAGCAGTGCGAGCAGACTGGCGCCGGCCATCGAAATGTCGCCGGCCTCTATGGGCCGAATACGACCTCGGGCAGCCATGTTGCCACCGCCGGCCATGCGGCGATCAGGCACAGCACGGCGAGTTGCAAGCCGATATACGGTGCGGCGCCGCGGTAGATTGCGCCGGTATTTACACTGTCCGGCGCAACGCCGCGTAGATAGAACAGTGCGAAGCCGAACGGCGGCGTCAGGAACGAGGTCTGCAGGTTCAGCGCGATCATGACACCGAGCCAGACCGGGTCCACCCCCATGCCGAGCAGCACGGGGCCGACGATCGGCACGACGACAAACGTGATTTCGATGAAGTCGAGCACAAAGCCAAGCACGAACATCAGCGCCATGACGGCAAACATGGCGCCGAAGGTGCCGCCGGGCAGATCGCCGAGCAGGTCGGCCACGAACTCGTCACCGCCGTAGCCGCGAAAGACGAGCGAGAAGATCGACGCGCCGATCAGGATCATGAACACCATGGAGGTCACGGTGAGGGTGCTGCGCGTGATCTCGGCGAGGCGGCCGAAGGAAATTTCCCGCCGCACGGCAGCGAGCAGCAGCGCACCGAGCGCGCCGACGCCGGCCGCCTCGGTCGGCGTTGCCACGCCAGCGAGTATGGATCCGAGCACGGCAAGAATGAGCGCCAGCGGCGGCAGGAGCGCGTGCAGCACCCGCAGACCGAGACCGCCGCGTTCGGCGTCGTCGTCCATGCCAACGGGCATGCGTTGGGGTCGGCGCCAGCCGACCCACAGCAGGTACAGCACGTAGAGCACGACGAGCACGACCCCCGGCACGACGGCGCCGGCGAACAGGTCGCCGACCGACACGGTGTCCGGCGCGAAGATGCCCTGGTCGATCTGCGCCTGCTGATAGGCCGACGACAGCACATCGCCAAGTAGCACCAGCACGATCGACGGCGGGATGATCTGTCCGAGCGTGCCGGATGCACAGATCGTCCCGCAGGCCAACGCCGGGTCGTAGCCACGACGCAGCATGGTCGGCAGCGACAGCAGGCCCATGGTCACGACCGTCGCGCCGACGATGCCGGTGCTGGCGGCGAGCAGCATGCCGACCAGCGTTACGGAGATCGCCAGTCCGCCGCGCGTGCGGCCGAACAGAAGCGCCATGGTGTCGAGCAGTTCGTCGGCGATGCGCGCGCGCTCCAGCGTCACGCCCATGAACACGAACAGCGGCACGGCGACCAGAGTCTCGTTGGTCATGATGCCGTACAGGCGGTTCGGCAAGGCTTCGAGAAACACGCCGTCGAATGCACCGAACGCCGAGCCGATCCACGCAAACGCCAGTGCCGTGCCGCCGAGCGAAAACGCCACCGGATAGCCCGCCATCAGCACGAGGCAGACGGTCAGGAACATCAGGATCGCGGGCACGCCCTCGCTCATTTCGCGGCCGCCTTCGCGGGCGACCCGCGCAGTGCCGCAATCGCACGCAGGGCGTGGGCGATGCCCTGCAGGGAAACCAGTGCGGCCATCGCAAGGATGGTCGACTTCAGCAGATAGACACCCGGCAGGCCGCCGGCATCGTGCGATGACTCGTGGATCGACCATGAGGCGGCAACGTAGTCGTAGCTGATCCAGCCGATGAACACCGTCATCGGCAGCAGCAGGAGCAGCGTGCCTGCGAGATCGATCAGCGCCTTGGCGCGCCTGCCGGCGCGCTGGTAGAAGATGTCCACGCGAACATGGCCGTCATGTCTGAGCGTGTAGGCGGCGCCCAGCATGATCACGACCGCGTGCAGGTACAGCACGGATTCCTGCACGGCGATCGAACCGCTGTCGAACCAGTAGCGCTGGACGACGATCCAGCCGGTGACCACCACCATCGCGGCGGTGAGCCAGGCCGTGACCCGCCCGGTGAATTCGGCGAGCGCGTCCAATGCGCCGGCGATGCGTTCGAGCCGGCTCAAGACTTCACGAAGCCGCCGCGTCCGGCGCCGGGGAAATGATCAATTCGCCGCGGCACGGGGAGGTGCTGTCATTTCCGATGCTCTGTGGTCACCGAAAATGAGAGAAAACGAAAAATCGCACTTTCTCGTTTTCGTTACGCTGACAATCCCGGACGGATTGATTAGCGTTTTCTCACCGGTGCCCATCACCAGCGGAAGATCGGCCACATCTGAACCGGCGGTGGGTTGAGGTCGCCGTAGTAGCTCTGGTCCAGATAACCGTCGCCATTGGTGTCGACGTAGTAGTACGGCGGACCGACGCGCGGCGTGACCTTGATCATGTACACCCGGCCGTTGCTGCGGAACTCCTCGACCTTGCCGCGTGGCGTGTCGCGGATGGTGACCTCGGGTTCAGGCGGCAGGTCGGAATCCGTGATCACCGGCGGTAGCGCACGTTCGTCGCCCACCTCGGGCGGCGGCGGCAGCGAGTCGACCTGCTGGGCGGGTGCGAGCGGGGCAAACCCCGACAGGGCCAGTGCGCAAACGACCGCGCCGAGGCGCGGGGCAATCTTGTTGTTCATGCGCGAATGGTACCGCGCACCCCGTGCGATTGCGCGCGACTCGCCAGCCCGCGTTTCTCACCCGGATGACGAGCCCTCGCTTGATCATTGAATCCAGGCGAAATTCTGCTCGGTCCGAAATACGCACTGGCATTCCGCTTCCTCGCATAATCCGTTGTGAATCCAGATCCCTGCGCGATCATCTCGCCCCCCCGCTGAGAAATGCGGGCTAAGGCGCGACAGCGCCGCGACGAGCGGCCATAATCGGCGTCCCCCGACCGATCCCGCTCCCACGGAGACACGCACATGAAAACCGGAGTCATCGGCCTTGGCGCCATGGGCCGAGGCATGGCCGCCAATCTTGCGCGTGCCGGTCTGCTCGCCGGCGTCTGGAATCGCACCGCGGACAAGGCCGCGGCCTTCGCCGCCGAACACGGGGTCGCGCAGGCCGGGACGCCGGCCGAACTCGCGCGACAGAGCGACGCCCTGGTGGTGTGCGTGTCGGCCGATGCCGATGTGCTCGAGATGGTCGACGCGCTGTTGCCGGGCGCGCACGCCGGGCAGATCGTGTTCGACTGTTCCACGGTGGCGTCGGAAACGGCGGTCGAGGCCGCACGGCGGCTCGCCAGTGCCGGCGTGGCGTTCGCGGACGCGCCGGTTTCCGGCGGTGTGGAGGGCGCGCGCAACGCGACCATGGTGATGATGGTCGGTGCGGCCGCTGAGACCTTCGAACGTCTGCGCCCGGTGTTCGCGGCGATCTCCAAATCCGCGACCCACATGGGCCCGGTCGGCGCGGGACAGGCCACCAAGGCCGTCAATCAGGTCATGGTCGGTGGCATCAACGAGGGCGTGACCGAGGCGCTGGCGTTTGGCGCGCGTCTGGGTCTGCCGCTCGAAAGGCTGATCGAGGTCATCGGCGGCGGTGCCGCCGGCAACTGGTTCCTGAGCCATCGCGGCCCGGGCATGGCGCGCGGCGAGTTTCCGCCGGGCTTCAAGCTCGCCCTGCACCTCAAAGACCTGCGCATCTGCGCGCAGATGGCCGAGGCCGCCGGCACCGAACTGCCGTTAGTTGCCGCGACGATTGGCCACTACGAGCAATTGGTCTCCGCAGGCCATGGCGACGAGGACATCTCGGCTCTGTATCGCCTGAAACGCCCGTAGCGCCGCGCCCGCAATGAAACTGAATCCCGCGCAGCGCGCGGCGGTCGAGCATGCCGGCACGCCGTTGCTTGTGGTTGCCGGCGCCGGCAGCGGCAAGACGCGTGTCATCACCGCCAAGATCGCGCATCTGATCCGCAACACCGCACTGGAGGCACAGCACATCATTGCGCTGACCTTCACGAACAAGGCCGCGCGCGAGATGCGCGAGCGTGTCTCGCGCACCCTGCCGGCCGGTCAGCGTCAGCGCCTGCGCATCTCGACCTTCCACGCGCTCGGCATGCGCGTGCTGCGCACCGAGCAGGAAGCGCTTGGCCTGCGCGACGGCTTCGCGATCTACGACGCGGAAGACCAGCGCAACCTGCTTAGAAAGCTGGTCGTGGCCGGTTGTGACGAGGCGCGCGCCGCGGCGCTTGCGGCGGCGATGTCGAACTATAAAAACGCACGTGCGGCCGGCGAGTCCGCAACGAACGATTCGCCGCAGACGGCCGAGGCCGCGGCGCTGTACGACGACTACCAGCGTGCGCTGCGCACCTGCAACGCGGTGGATTTCGATGATCTGATCTGCGAGCCGATTGCGCTGTTCGACCGTGATCCGCAATGCCTGCTGGCCTGGCGAGAACGGATCCGCTATCTGCTCGTCGATGAATACCAAGACACCAATGCAGCGCAGTACGAACTGGTGCGCCGATTGGTCGGTGACCGCAACGGCTTGACCGTCGTCGGTGACGACGACCAGTCGATCTATGCCTGGCGCGGCGCGCGGCCGGACAATCTGCTGCGCCTGGCCGACGATTTCCCGACGCTGCGCACCATCAAACTGGAACAGAACTACCGTTCGACGAACTGCATCCTCGGCGCGGCGAATGCGCTGATCGCGAACAACACGCGAGCGACCGACAAGCGCCTGTGGAGCGAACTCGGCCATGGCGATCCGATTCGCGTGATGGTCGCCGACGACGATGATGACGAGGCCGAACGGGTCGTGGCCGATCTGCAATACCGCTGTTTCACCGAGAGCCTGCGCCCGGGCGCATTCGCGATCCTGTATCGCGGCAACCACCAGGCGCGTGCGTTCGAGCGCGCGCTGCGTGCAAAGGGCGTGCGCTACCGGCTGAGCGGGGGCCAGTCGTTTTTCGAACGCGCCGAGGTGCGCGATTTCATGGCGTACCTGCGCCTGGTCGCCAACCCGGACGACGACAACGCCTTCCTGCGCATCGTGAACACGCCGCGCCGCGGCATTGGCACGGCCAGTCTCGAGGCCTTGACGCGCGTGGCCGGCAGCCGTGGCGCGAGCCTCTACGATGCCGCGCTGGCGCCGGAGTTCGCCATTGCCGCCGGCGCGCGCGCACAGGAGGCGTTGCGGGATTTCACGCGCTGGCTCGACGGCCTGCGCGAGCGCAGCGAACACGCCCCGGCGCGGCAGATCGCGCGCGAGATGCTCAACGAATCCGGCTATGCGGACTGGCTGCACGCAACGGTGCGTGATCCGGCGCAGGCCGATCGGCGACTCGCAAATCTCGATGAACTCATCGACTGGCTCGCCGAGGCGCCGGTCGACAGCGACGGCGCCGACGGTTTCGCCGAGCGCGTGCGTTCGCTGTTACTGGCCGGCGCGCTGGAGCGCGACGACGAACCCGAGCAGCAGCAGGACACCGTACAGCTGTGCACCCTGCATGCCGCCAAGGGACTGGAGTTCGAGCACGTCTATCTGGTCGGCTTCGAGGAAGGCCTGCTGCCGCACCAGCGCAGCATCGAGCTGGACGATATCGAGGAGGAGCGTCGACTGGCCTACGTCGGCATCACGCGCGCGCGGCGCGGTCTCACGTTGACCCATGCGCGCGCGCGCCGCCGCCAGGGCGGTCGCAGTGCCTGCGAGCCGAGCCGGTTTCTGGATGAACTGCCGCGCGAGACCCTAAAGTTCCTCGACGCCCCGGGGACGGAAGAAGAGCGCGCCGATGCGGCCGCCGCCGGCATTGCCGGGTTGCGCGCGCTGCTGGCGCGCGGTGGTCGCTGAGGGCAGGGAGACGGCACGCGGCCCTGTGGCCGCATGCCGCTAGACGATCGTTTACTGGCTTTCGCTGACCATGTAGGCGACGGAGTCGGCGATCTGCTCGTCGCTCAGGTACGGATGGCCACCCTTCGGCGGCATGAAGCCGGTCTGGCCCTGAAAGCCCTTGATCGCGTGCTCCAGCAGCGTGGCGGGGCCCTGCGCGATGCGCGCGGACCAGGCACCCTTGTCGCCGAGCTTCGGCGCGCCGGCAACCCCGGTGCCGTGGCAGGCCGCGCAGGCGCGGCCGTAGGTGGTCTTGCCCTGCGAGAGGTTGGCCGAACCGCTGGCGCTGGAGGCCGCGGCCGCTGCAGCGGGTGCGGCCTGCTGCGCGCGTGCCGCCGGGGCCGGGGCTGCCGTATCGGCCTTGGCACTGCCGCCGATCCCGCTCTGCGCGAGGATCTCGACGACTGCGGAGCGAACCTCCGCATCGCTCAGCGCGGCGTTGCCGCCCTTCGCTGGCATCTGACCGATGCCGTTGATCGCGTTGGCGACCAGGGTGTCGACGCCCTTGCCGGCGCGCGCGTTCCAGGCCGCGTTGTCGCCGATCTTCGGTGCGTTCAGTGCGCCCGTGGTGTGGCAGGCGGCGCAGGCGGCCGCGACCACGTCGGCGCCGGACTTCGGCCCGCTGGCCGCGGGTGCGGCGGCGGTGGCCTCGGCCGGGGGTTCGGCGCCCGGGCGATAGACTTCGCCGAGCGGTTTGATGCGGTCGATCACCTGACTCTCGTCGAACGCCATCTGTTCCTTGCTGCGGCCGCCGCCCACGTACAGGGCCGCCACGACCACGAAAACGGTGATCACGACCAGCGCGAGTAGCACCGCCACGAAGGATTTCATGAATGTCTTGTCTTGCTCGTTCACTGATTAGGGTTCCGCTTGTCTGCAAGGGTAAACGCGGCCGGCGGCCGAACCGCGCGCATTATAAGGTTATTCTGATATACGATGCGCGCCGCGCGTTTCGCCGGGCGCCCGACAGCCGTACAATGCCTGCCCCACAACGCGCCCGTAGCTCAGCTGGGTGAACCCCGGTCGCCGCAGGCGAGCAAGGGCCACTTAACGTGGCGCTTGCAGGGGTGAACGCCGCGCCATGGAGGGCGGGGCCGGGGCTGGTCAT
>JAGRGH010000061.1 GCA_020445605.1 Chromatiales bacterium | reverse complement strand
TGGTGATGCGAAGGTTGGCATCGTAGCCATGGGCGACCCTGCCGCTCACGCTGCCGGTCCAGGTCTCCGACAGGGGCAGGAAGCCGTCGTAGGTGTAGTCCAGGGTGGCGCCGGTGGTGTCCACGATATTTCCATTTCTTACTGCGTCACAGATTTCACCTATCACCCGTCCGCCCGGCCACATTGCTCTAACGAAATATTTCGCAGGCGATCGAGCGTTTCTGGATTAACCAAAATACGATCTGCGTAATATGACTCTGATGCCGCGTATCCGGCCAAAACCCCACCCAGCTCTTCGCCAAACTCCTCGATTAACTTATATTCTTCTTGACTCACGATCCAGTTTTTACTTTTTCGCTTAAATGGCAAGGGAATTCTGAGATGAAATGTCCGCAATCGTTCCAGCGTGTGATCAACTCTAGAAACAACTAACACCGTGCTTTGATTATCATACACTTTGACGCCGTCAAACACTGTCCATATAACTTCCGAGTAAGCCTCTTCAATTACATCGACGTGCAACTTGCCCGTCGTCAATTTCACACCACGCGCCCGAAACAACGGAAGCGTATTCTCTGCGCTGGAACCAGCAGAGTCCGATGTTGCCCTAACCTTGGCGTGAGAGTTAATTGACGGCAGACTGACAACCGAAAACACCTGACCTTCAACTGAGGCTAAATTAAGCTTTTTCTCTATAAAAATTTTTGCATTGAGTAACACCTGGTCGTACGGCGCACACAAAACAAAGCTCAAAGCGCTAGGGATCAAATCATTTTTGATTACAAAAATCTTATCGTTCCTC
The DNA here is from genome assembly GCA_020445605.1 of Chromatiales bacterium. Taxonomy (NCBI): domain Bacteria; kingdom Pseudomonadati; phylum Pseudomonadota; class Gammaproteobacteria; order Chromatiales; species Chromatiales bacterium. The sequence goes on along the minus strand of JAGRGH010000061.1, from coordinate 1,543 downwards.
GCACGGGCAAGGCTATCGACCAAGACAACCTCTCGCATGCTATCGGCATCAACAAACTTTGGCGGTACAATTTCGCCCAGTTCTGCGAAACTACATGCAGAATAGTAAATTACAAATGCCGTTACTAATAGGGGCCGCATTGCGCTCTTTCCCATGGGAAAGTACGGTTTTCCTGGTAATACTGCCAGATATCAACTAATAACAGGCTACGCTCAAAAGCCTGCCAATATGTAGAACCAGACGGAAGTGCATCCAACCACATGTGGGCAGCATCAACTGTTCCGTCGTATTCTATAAATTGATGACCTTGTGCAAACTCGTCCTGAGCCGCATGAAGTGCATTTCCAAGCCCTTCTAAAGTACCCGCACGCAACTGATCCACAATAAACCGATTTCGATCTCTCCTTGACTCAGCATGTGAGCCTCCGCTTCGGGTCATCGAATGCTTATGCGCATCCTCAATTCCCTGTGTTCCAATATCAGCCGTTACGCTGTAGGCGGCCACCATCATGCTATCTGATGTGGATAATCCAGAGGACGCAGTACTGAAGTAGCTCAGTGAGTAGTGGTGATTTGACCAAAATAACCCCGTAACGTCTGTGCGCCCAACAGGGTTTCCAGCAACATAGCTGTATACGTTAGACCCGTCATCTAACTTCATCGGATCCTTCAAGGTCCACCGCCCAATGCTCGGGTCATAATCCCTCGCCCCGAACCGGGTGAGTTGGGTTTGTGGGTCGTAGAGCCCACCGGCGAACCCGAACGGCTGGAAGCCGGGGTTGGTGTCTAAGGTGATGTTGCCCCAGGCGTCGTAGTCCATGCGCTGGGCGATCTGGCCAGTGTCGGTGTTGATGATCAACCTCGGGCTGCCGAGGTGGTCAGAGACGATGCGGTAGGTGATTTCTGTTTGGGTGGTGGGGTCGATCTTGATCAGGTACGCCGGGACGTTGGCCTTCTCGGCGTAGACGTAGCGGGTGATGACGCTGCCGGTTTCATCAAGTTCGGCGACCGGGTTGAGTTGGTCCTGGTAGAGCCAGCGGTGGGTGATTTCTCCGTTGTGGGTTCGGGCGATGCGGCGGTTTCTGGCGTCGGTCTGGTAGGCGATGGCGGCGTCGGTGGGCAGGTTGACCTGTTGCAGGTTGCCGAATACGTCGTATTGGTAGTCGGTGGTCTGCCCGCTCGGGGTGTGGGTTTTGGTTTGCAGGTCACCGTGGGCGTTGTAGGTGTAGGTGTGCTCACCATAGGTTTGCAGGCGGTCCTGGTCGTCGTAGGTGCCGGTGTCGGTGCCGCCAGCGGTGGTGCGGCTCAGGCGGTTGCCGTTGGGGTCGTAGGTGTAATGTTCGGTGAGGATGCCGTTGATGTGGACGGTCTCGAGCCGCCCGGCCAGGTCGTAGTTGTAGGCGGTGGTGAGCGCGCTGCCTTGGATGAGTTCGGTCTTTTCGGTGATGCGCCCGAGTTTGTCTCGCGTGTAGGTGATGTCGTAGACCGGCGCTGTGTTGATGCGGGCGGTGTCGCTGATGGGCTCGGCGAAGGCGTTGTAGGC
>JAGRGH010000060.1 GCA_020445605.1 Chromatiales bacterium | reverse complement strand
TGAGAGGCAAAGCCTCGGATTAGTTTTAAGCAACTACAGTAGCTGTTGCATAAACGCTATCAGATACTTTTGAAATGTTCGGTCTACTTGTGCTAGTGTAAACGTGAACGGTATCACCTGCAGCCATCTGAGTGTCTGGGATATCATATGTTGCATCAGAACGAACTGCGCTTCCTGCATCTACAATCCAATAGTCTTTATCTTCATTGTAAACAACGAAAACCATTTCGTCAGTTGCGAGAGCATCAGACGTACCGCTATTGTCTGTCCACGGAACAGTTATAGTGTTGTCTGAGTCGTCTGCATCTAACGTACCAACTACTACACCAAGAAGTGAGCCTCGGGTAGAGTAGAAACCAGAAAAGGTTGTAAAACCCGCAGTAGTGAAGGTGGCAATGTTCGTTTTCACGAAATCGTTATAGCCCGACATTTGCTGCGCAAAAGGATTCCAGTAGACCTGGATAAGAGCTGCCAACAATATACGGGCGGCTGCAACAATTTGAGTCATTGCACCCCTTTGGGCTTGTTGAGCTGCTGTGTTTGGGTTGGCTACTGAGAGAGGAAGTGATTTTAGGACTGCAATACCTTTCCAGCTTGAGCCCACTACGTTTGCAATCTTACCACTAAGACCGCCAAGGATACCCTGCTTAATTCTTGCCATTTTTTAGATGTTTAAATTGAACTTACAGAATAATAGTGCTAATGTAGTCATCCGACTAGGGTGAGCCAAATAATATTTGGAAATTTGAGATCTACCACCAAATTTTATTTTGTCTTGTACTGGTTGGGTCTTTTGACATGAATGCCTGATTTTAAGCCTCTAAGCACACCATTCTTGTCTGCAATCAACACCTTACCCTGGCCGCTTAGCTTATCTACTATGCCTCTCGTTTCTTTCAAATTGCTGTATTTAATCCTTGCCATAGTATTCAGTTGAGTTTGTTGATTTGTGTCCTATTGATTTACTTCTATCCCTCTCGGTCATCTCTATACTTCTCGTGTTCTTTACAAAATCATCCCTGAAGCTATGAGTGATTGACATATGAAATCTACCTTTCTTTAACTTGCCAATGCCTATTTGTTTGTAAAGCCTATAGGCTGAAAATCTGTTCATGTGGTGAAAGGGTTCAACCTGGTTGGCTTTTGCTTTGATCATGAAATCTGCTATAACCTGAACGGCTACAAGTCTGTTCTCGCTGCCTTTCAGCCCTTTTATGTATATATCTCCCCTATCTGTTATATCCCCAATTTTAATGTTTAGAGCCTCCGTAATTCTGCAGCCTGTGTAGTACATGAGTAATCCGAGTTCATAATAACGCCCCAGCCGAGCTCGATTTGCTTCCAGTTTGTGCCTGGCTGTTTCTTTTGTGGCCATTGCTACAGCTCCTACATAACACGGTTTCTTAATCTGTGCGTTGGTGTTTAAAACGGAGTTCGTGCGGCCCTTCATGGTGCTGTAACTTCTAAAAACGACAAAACGGCCAAAACCAAGACTATAAGGATTGTAATAATCAGCATTACTTTGGAGTTCGGTCTACCTGGCCCAACTGGATCGTAATCACGATTTGACCAGCCTCTGATATCATTGTACATGATTGTTTAACTTTGGTGCTCATCAAATTTACTACTATGGATTACATTATCAAAAACAATCTGACAGGGGCTGTGACAAAATACCCTTCTTTGAAAGCTTTTAGTGAAGGACTTGACAAAGTCGCAAAATTCAGTCACTGGAACAAAGAAGCCCAAGAGGCTTTTCTTAAGCGTATCAGGTCGGGCAAGACTCCTAAAATAGGAATTGCCGGCATATCTGTTACTGTAGGGCTTAAAAAGTCATTCAATGCACTGAATTGAGGGGGTGGGGCTTGGTGGTAAAATGTGCAGCCGAAGGCTGACATGAGCCGAAAACGAGCGCATGGGAGCGGGGCGAAGCCCCGAGAACGAAGGAAGGTGCGTTAGCATCCTGAGTGAGTTGCTAGCTGGCTGTGAGAGCGACAAGGCGACACGGGAAGTGAAGCCTGGCGCAGATTTTTGCGGCTGCAAAAATTGTGACAGGCTGTGCATTTGGCAAATTGCATGACAAAATGTGAACCAGGGCGATAGCCCTAGAGAATCATTTTGGCGGGCAAATTT
>JAGRGH010000059.1 GCA_020445605.1 Chromatiales bacterium | reverse complement strand
TGCGATCGTACATCGAGTTCTACAACCGGGAGCGGTTGCACTCCGCGCTCGGTTACCGCTCACCGATCGAGTTTGAACGCCAGTGCAACTAACCAACGGGTGTCCACTTTTGCGTAGGAACTCCCCAGCAACCGCTAAATGGGAAGCCTAATGGATTATCAGGAACGATAGGTTCATTCCAACCAGTGCCACATGTCTTTAGACCGTCTGGGTCGTATCTTGTGATTGGATTATTGACAACATACGAGTACGTATTGATTCCACCTTCAAGACCTATTGGGTCGGAGGTGATGTATCTACCAACTTGTGGGTCGTAGTATCTTGCGTAGTTGTAATACCGCCCCGTCTCCTGATCTTCATACTGCCCCGCGAACCTCAGGGGTTGTGCGAAGTTTACGATGGTCTCACTGGTCTCCCCAAACGCCGTGGCCCGGCCTTGCCAGACGATCTCGTTGGCGAGATCGGTTAATTGTTGCGGGGTGCCCAGATGATCCGTGTGGTAGAACGCGGTGCCTTGTTCGGTAATGGTGTAGACGGGGTCGGTCGTCCAGGTGCCGTCCGGGCGGTAGCCGTAGCGTTGGATGGCTTGGCCGGTGGGGTCGTATTCACCGCTTAGCCCTTCTTGGGTGTAGTGGAAGTAGCGGGTGGTGGTCTGGCCCGGATTCTGTGCATCGGGCAGCGTCTTGGCGATCCGCCGACCCATGGGGTCGTAGACATAGCGGGCGATGAGCGTTGGGGTTTGCGGGTCGGTGAGGTCTTGGATTTCGGCCAGGCGGTTCTCGGCGTTGTAGGTGTAGTGCAGGGTTTGGCCACCGGTCTTGGTTTCTTCGATCAGGTTGCCGTAATTGTCGTATTGGTAGTCGGCCAGCGGGCTCTGGAGGAGCCGGCCGTTGTCGTCGTAGGTCCAGGGGCCGGGTTTGCGGTTGTCACTGGTGCGGTTGCCGTTGGGGTCGTAGGTCCAGCCCTCGGGGGTGGCGGGGGTTTGTGGGTCGGTCGCTTGTGTCAGGCGCTGGCGTTGGTCGTAGTTGTCGTCATAGTGGCCGTGTTCGGTGGCTTTTTGGGTGATGTTGTTGGTGCCGTCGTAGGTATATCCGTAGGCCTGGATGGGGCTGGCATCGGGTTTTTTCGCGGTGATGGCCTGGATGCGCATGCGGTTATCGTAGCTGAAAGAGCGCGTGATGCCGCCGGGCAGGAGCATTTGTTGCGGCTGGCTCCAGCGGTAGTCGCCCTAGGTAATACTGCCGGTGCCGGGCAGTTCCAGGCGGCTCAGGCGATCGGCCGGGTCGCGGAAGTATTCTGTGGTGTAGTCCGTGGGGTCGGTGATCGTTTTGAGGTTGCCGTTGGGGTCGTAGGTTCGGCTGTCGGCGAGGGTGAATACGCCCTAGCAGGCCATTTCGTTTTCGTTGCTTGAGTCAGCCAGGATGGCTTGATCAGCGCTCGCGGAAAACAAAACGGGGCGCCGCGACCATCGCCGACGGCGCCCCACAAGGAGGGGAGACAGGCGCGACGTGACTGCTGACACCACGCCGCATGACACAGCTTCCGGCTTCGGGTCCGTCGCGCGGAGGCTCCAGAGATCAGGCACAGGCCTGTCCGAAACCGGAATACTCGTTCAGACCACGCCGTGAGGACATCGTTCGCGGTCGGGAAAAAGTTTTTGCAAGATGCCGAAACCAGACAGGCTTCAGTATTTTATTTCAATCAGTTACAGATGGTATTTAAAGTTTTGTCATCATGATCCGGCGCTATCCGGCCACATCGACGCGGGCGAACCCGCCCAGCGCCTCGCGAATCTCGGCGAGCGTCGGCGGCCGCGCATCCTGTGGCGCGGCATAGGCGCCATAGCAGCTCATACGCATGACGTCACCGCGCTGCGGCGTCTCGAACCAGAAGTGATAGCCGAGGAAGAGATCGGACGGCGAAGCGTCATCCATCCCCACGCGTACGAAGCGCCCACCCCCGTCATCAGCACCGCGATGAACGACCGCATCAATGAGGTCCTGGACACGCCGGACGCGGAAACTCTGCGCCTCGATTCGCTTGGAGCCGTCGCTCAGCGCGTCGACCTCGAACGCGCAGGTCGGCGCGTACAGGTCGCGACGCTGCTTTTCGACGATGCGCCCGTGCTGCAGGAACACCCGCGCCTGGTCGACGGCGACAGGCAGGGCCTCGGTCAACTCGACCGCGGCGAGCTTCGGACGCTGGCAGCACGGCGTCAGCGAGCCTGCGGCAGCGGTGCCGGCCAGCAGAATCAGCACAGCGGAAATCGGAACAATGGCTTTCATGTGACGCCCTCACCAGTTCGGCAGAAGCAGAGTCCAACACCCGCTAAGACCGGGGCGAGCCGGAAAAGGTTGCGCGGCCCCCTCGACTGGCCGGCCGCGCAGCCGGATTTGACGCCAGCCGTACAATGACAGCAATTCTCACCGGCGTGACGGGAGCCTGCCATGTTTGGAATGCACAAGCGCCTGACCCTGCCCAGCGCCGCCGACGCGCTTCCGGGCCGCGACCAGCCGATCCCGACCGCGACCACCCACTTCGTCAACGGCCGGGCGCTGAAGCCACCCTACCCGGCGGGTCTGGACCGCATGCTGGTCGGCATGGGCTGCTTCTGGGGCGCGGAAAAACGCTTCTGGTCAGTCGACGGCGTGTGGATCACCGCCGTGGGCTATGCGGCCGGACTCACGCCGAACCCGACCTACCGCGAGGTCTGTAGCGGCCAGACCGGCCACAACGAGGTCGTGCTGATCGTGTTCGACCCGAAACGGGTCAGCTACGACGAGCTGCTGCGCGTGTTCTGGGAATCCCACGACCCGACCCAGGGCATGCGTCAGGGCAATGACACCGGCACGCAGTATCGCTCCGGCATCTACACCTATTCCGAGGCACAGCGCCAGGCGGCCGAGGCTTCCCGCCAGCGCTATCAGGCGGCGCTGACGGCGCGCGGTTTCGGCGCCATCACGACCGAGATTCTCGACGCGGGCGAGTTCTACTTCGCCGAGGACTATCACCAGCAATACCTCGCGCAGAACCCGAACGGCTATTGCGGGCTTGGCGGCACCGGCGTCGGCTGTCCGGGCGGACTTGCATGACGCAGGAACCCGCTCGCGCATCCGGGGCCGCAGCCGACGCGACAGCGGTTGCAGTTGCGGGCCAGCACTGGTCCGCACTGGAGCGCCTGCTGGCCCGCTATGGCCTCTTATTTGAAGCGATCCACGGCGATTCAGATTTGCCGGGCAGTCACTGGGGCGACCCCGAAGCCGGCGTCATCGGACACACGGTCTTTGCGCGGCCGACGACCCCCGTGCATTCCGTGCTGCACGAGGCCTGCCACGTCGTGTGCATGGACCGGTCACGACGCGCACGGCTCGACACCGATGCGGGCGGCGACTACGACGAGGAAAACGGCGTGTGCTACCTGCAAATCGTGCTCGCCGACCATGTCGATCACTACGGTCGCGCGCGCTGCGAGCAGGACATGGACGCCTGGGGTTACAGCTTCCGCCTCGGCAGTGCGAGAGCGTGGTTCGAGCAGGATGCACAGGACGCGCGCGAATGGCTGCTTGGCCACAGCCTGATCGACCCTGACAACGCACCGACCTGGCGGCTGCGTGACTGAGATTCGGAGTACACCCATGCACGTCACCATCGTCCACATTCACGTCCTACCTGAGTTCGCTGAAGCGTTCATTGAAGCCTGCCGGCTCAATCACGAGGCATCGACCCGCGAACCCGGCAACCGGCGCTTCGACGTGCTGCGTTCCGCGGACGATCCAGACCGCTTCGTGCTGTATGAGGCCTATGCTTCGGCCGCCGACGCCGCCGCGCACAAACACACCGCGCATTACCTCGCCTGGCGCGAAACGGTCGCGGACTGGATGGTCGAGCCGCGCACGGGCGTTCCCTACCAGGGACTGTATCCCGCCGCATGATCGCGCCGTTTTCCATCGCGCGTCTGCCGCGAATCGAATTTGGCCCCGGCGCGCTGGGGCGCCTGCCGGAGATCGTCCGTCGTTACGGCAGGCGTGCCCTGTTTGTGACCGGCCGACGTTCGTTTGTTGAATCCGAACGCTGGATGAGCCTTCGCACGGCACTGCGTTCGGCCGGCGTGGAGGTCATGCAACTTGGCATCGGCGGCGAACCCTCGCCGGAAGACGTGGACGCTGCCGTCAGCGAATTCGCCGACGCGAACATGGACGTCGTCGTTGGGCTCGGCGGGGGCTCGGCCATGGACGCCGCGAAATGTATCGCCGGGCTGCTGCGCGTCCGGCGATCCGTGCTGGACTACCTCGAAGGCGTGGGACCGGAACTCGCCTACGAAGGCCCGGCCGTACCGCTGGTGTGCGTGCCGACCACTGCGGGCACCGGCAGCGAGGCAACGAAAAACGGCGTGTTGAGCCGCTCCGGACCAGAGGGATTCAAAAAGTCATTCCGGCACGATCGACTCGTCGCCGAATACGCGCTCGTCGATCCGGACCTGCTCGCGAGTTGCCCGCGTGAAGTCATCGCCGCAAACGGCATGGATGCGCTGACCCAGGTGCTCGAATCATTCGTATCCACGCGCGCGAATGCGCTGACGGACGATCTCAACCGTGGCGGTCTGGCCGCCGCGCGCGACGGCCTGCTGCCACTGTTCGATTCGGACGGCGCCGACGCGCCGGCCCGCAGCGCCATGGCCTACTGCGCGCTCATTTCCGGCATCACGCTCGCGCAGACCGGACTGGGCTCCGTGCATGGACTGGCCTCGCCGCTGGGCGCGTTTCACCCGATTCCGCACGGCGTGGTGTGCGGCACGCTCGTGGCCGAGGCCGCGCGCGTGAATCTCGCTGCGCTGCACGATCGTGCGCCGGACTCGCCGGCGCTCACCCGCTATCGCGAGGCGGCCGAAATCCTCTGCGATACGCATTTTGCCGGGCCTGATGCGGCCGAAGCCGCACTGGTCGACCTCCTCGCCGCATGGACCCGGCATCTCCGGCTGCCGGGGCTCGGTCACCATGGTGTGCGGACCGCGGACATCGACCGCATCGTCGCGAACGCGCGCGGCTCGAGCATGAAGACCAATCCCGTTGTGCTCAGCGACCACGAGCTTCACGAACTCGTTGCGGCGCGAATCTGATTCCAGCCGGGAAATCCCTTAACCGGCTGGGAGTGTCCTGTCCCGCGATGATCTATGGAATGACCTTCGCCTTCACGACGCGCCTTACCCTCGAACCGCAGGAACCCTCAGAAACGATAGATAATCGCGGGACAGGACACTAGACTCACGGACGATGGAACCCCGGACCACCCTCCCGCGCGGACTGCGTGTGCTGCTGGCATCCGCGGCATTCGTCGTCATCATTGCGGGGCTGCGTGCCGCCGCGCCGATCGTCGTGCCGTTTCTGCTGGCGATTTTCATCGCGATCGTATTCGCCCCGCCGATGTATTACCTGCGCCAGCGGGGCCTGCCCGCCTGGCTGGCCCTGACGACCGTAATCGTCGGCGTTGCCGCCGCGGGCATCGCGTTCGTTGCACTGGCGGCTTCGACGGTCGACGACTTCATCGCGCGCCTGCCGTCCTATCAGGCACGCGTACAGGCGCAGGCCGGCGTCTGGCTCGCCTGGCTCAACAGCCACGGAATGGAACTGTCGGGCCGCGTCATCGACGAGCACCTGAACCCGGCCCAGGCCTTCAAGCTGGTCGCAAGCCTGCTCAAAAGCCTGGGCGGCATCGCCGCCAACGGCTTCCTGATCCTGCTGACCGTGATCTTCATGCTGACCGAGGCCTCCGGTATTCCGGCCAAGCTCCGGCTGGCACTGAAGGATCCGGGGGCGCGGTTCGAGCGACTCGGGACCTTCCTCGAGCAAGTCAATCACTACATGGCCATCAAGACCTGGGTCAGCGCCGCGACCGGCGCTTTGGTCGCGATCGGTCTCGCGATTCTGAAGGTCGATTTCGCCCTGCTCTGGGGCCTGCTGGCGTTCGCGCTGAACTTCGTGCCGACGATCGGCTCGATCCTCGCCGCCGTGCCGGCCGTACTGCTCGCGCTGGTTCAGCTCGGACCCGCCACAGCGTTGTACGCGACAGGCGTGTTTCTGGGCGCGAATGTGGTGCTGGGCAACATTGTCGAGCCGCGCTTCATGGGTCGCGGCCTGGGCTTGTCGACCCTGGTCGTGTTTCTGTCGCTGGTGTTCTGGGGCTGGGTGCTGGGCCCGGTCGGAATGCTCCTGGCCGTTCCGCTGACCATGACCGTGAAGCTCGCGCTGGATTCAGCGCCGGATACGCGCTGGCTGGCGGTATTGCTGGGTTCGGAGACCGAAGCCCCAACGCCGTCGGCATTTCAGAACCTGAAGAATCGCTACCTGCCGTCGGGTCCGCAGACCCGCGAGTAACGCGAACCGGCGCCAGACCCTCGCCCGGCGCCGTTTGGTGCCATTTCAGCCGCCGCGACGGCGTACCAGCCAAGCGGCCAACGCGCCAGCTGCGATTAGCAGCCAGACGTTGGGCTCGTCGAGCGAGACCGAGGGATCTGGCGTGGCCTGCCCCATAGCGGCACACCAAAGCAGCGAGATGGCGCCGGCCTTCTGCAGGCCGTGACCGGCGTTTACACGCGCTCTTAGCCCTTTCATCGTTTCACCCCCCAACAGGACGCGCGGCGCCCGGTTTGCGACCGCTATCAGGGAGCGTAGTACAAAGTGGCTGGCCCGGCTGTCCGGCCTACCTGGGCTTGTAGCTGAACTTCTGCCCGCCGACGCTGGCCTCGTACATCAAACCACCCTTGGCGACGGTGAAAATCGCCATGCCCTTGTGATAGCCGGCGCTGCTCGTCTTCGCGTTTTCGGTACTGGTGCTGGTCGTCGTGGACGCCCCGGTGGTCGTCGCAGCGGCCGACGCACCCGCCGTGATCCCGACGGCCTGCGCCTGCGCCCCGAATTCGAAGTTGCCGCTGGTGAACTCACGAAACGCCCGGTCGTCCTGGAAGAAGATGATCTGGCTGAACGCCTGCCCGCCGAGCTGGAACCCGATGGTGATCTGCGTCATCGAGGTATCGCCGACGTGCTTGCCATGCTTGTAGATCCGCCCGGAGCCGTGCGCGCCGCCAATGCCCAGGCCGCCCTTGCCGATGGTCGGAAACACCGCATAGCCCACGGCACTGGAAAAGAACCCGCCACTCTCGCCGGCGTTGCGGAAGACGTTGATCGTCGTGTCGTATTCATCGGCCCGGGCCGCCGAAAATGGCACCAGCAGCAGGAACAGGGCCAGGGGAATCCATTTTGTTGGGATCATCTCAATACACCTCGAATGGACGAATCAGTAACGCGAACTGCTCGCGGGCGCCACGCCGAGGGGGGGGGTGCGGGCCACGAGCCAGCCTCCTCCAGTCTAGCGGCACTTCGACGATCCGGATTGACCGGCCAGAGGAATCTCGTCAAGCGTTGGTCGCCGACAAACGCCAATCTGGATTGGATTGATACCGTAACGTGCTGTTTTAAATATCCTTCCTGTAATCCATGCCGTCGCTCTGGCGCATCGCCCGACGCGGGTTTGTCGAACCATGCGGATTGCCGGTATTCACAGTGCTGTTTCACACCCGGACCTGACCGAGCGGCTTGCGCCGCCCGATCGCGCTTGCCGATAATTCGGCGCCCAACCTCTGATTCCACTGACGACGATGCCAGAAGTCACGATCTACAGCACCGCGTTCTGCCCGTACTGCGTTCGCGCAAAGGCCCTGCTTGATTCCAAGGGCGTGAGCTATCGCGAAATCCGGGTCGATCAGGACCATGCACAGATGCGCGTCATGATCGAACGCAGCCGTCGGCGCACCGTGCCGCAGATCTTCATCGACAGTCACCACGTCGGCGGCTACGACGATCTCGCCGCGCTGGATCGAGCCAAGCGACTCGACCCTCTCCTGCAGGGACTCGCCGGCTGAGCACCTGAATGGCCGACCCGCTGGACAAACAGCGGCTGGACAAGTGGCTGTGGGCAGCGCGCTTCTTCAAGACCCGCCAGCTCAGCGTCGCGGCAATCGAAGGCGGAAAGATCCGCGTCGACGGCCAGCGCCCCAAGCCCAGCCGCCTGCTCATCCCCGGCAGCCGCATCACGGTACGCAAGGGTTCGCTCGAATGGCGGGTTACCGTAGCGGCGCTTTCCAAACAACGCGGCTCGGCGGAAATGGCCGCCGGCCTGTACATCGAGGATCCGGACAGTCACGCCGAACGCCAGCGTCTGACTGCCGAGCTTCGCGACGAGCGCGCCAGCGCGCCGGCCGCGGCCCGACCGGGAAAGCGCGATCGGCGGTTGATCCACCGCTTCAAACGCGACTCCACCTGACGCCATGGATGAACAGCAGTACCGGCGCACCTATCGCGAACTCAACCGCCAGCGCTGCGTGTTCGAAAAGGGCATCCTCGCGCGCCAGCTCGACTGCGAATTTGCCGAGCGTTTCTGCCTCGCCGAGCGCGAGGGCGTCGGATGCCAGAGCGCAGCCGGGCTGCGACAGTGCGAACAGGCGCTGGAACTGCTGGCCGAAAACGCACGGTTTGCGCTCGGCATGCTCGCGGCCCCGTCTGCCCTGCCGCACGCAAGGCTCATGAAGCTCCAGGTCGGAGGCTTGCGCGGCATCCAGGCCGCAACCTACGCCGAAGACCCGGAGCCGAAGGTCGACAACATATTCGGCCTTCTGACCGCGGCTCGAACGCGCTTCACGGGGCTCGACGGGATTCCGTTCGACGCCGTGATGCCGTTTGTGGCGGGCTTCAAGGGCCGGCAACACAAGCGCCGCGAACGCGACTGAACGCTCGCCCATCCAGCGCGCGCCACACCGCCGCTCATCACACGGGTACCCGCCAATGAACAGCAAGCAACTGCGGCAGCAGCCGGACATCCAGATCCGTCGCGAACGGATCGCCAACGGCATGGCGACCCTGAAGGGTAACTGCCGGGCCACCGTGCTCTGCATCCCGCGCCACGGCTACGCGACCACGCGCACAACGATCGAAAACCTCTACGCGAACACCGCGGAACCGTTCGTTCTGCTGTATGTGGATATCGCCTCGCCTGCGGTCGTACGCGAGTACCTCGAGGAACAGGCGCGCGAACGCGAGAACTTTTTGCTTGTACGCATCAAGGATTTCGTTTCCCGCCAGACCGCCAGGCTCGTCGTTCTGGACCTGATCACCACGCCCTTCACCGTTTTCCTCGACAACAACATGTTGCTGGCCGACGGCTGGCTGGACGGTCTGATCTCAAGTTCAGAACGCGAAAACGCCGCGGTCGTATCGCCGTTCATCGTGATGCAGGGCGGCAATGTGCACTTCAGCGGCAGCCGCATCGAACGACTTCCGAATGGCCAGTATCGACGTTACCAGACCACCGAAGCCTGCCCGTCCGCGGCACCGCTCGCTTCCGTCACGCCCGAACGCATGGACATTGACTTTGTCGAGAGCCACTGCTGTCTGATGCGCACGGATGCGTACGCCCCGCACATCGAGGAACTCTTCATCGAGGCCATGCACAACGCGCACACGCTGGCCATGGCGAGCTACCAGATGAAAACCCGCCACGGCGCGCGGATGATCATAGAACCGGACGTCGTTGCGAGCATTCTGCCGATCGGTTTCGGCTATGACATTCCATGGCTGTTCGCAAGCTACAACCGACTGGACTGGTTCAGGGCATCCTACGAGGTGCATGAAAAGCTGGCCGGGCGTACTGCGTATTCGGTACTCGACAACCTGCGCTGGCACCGCAAGCACCTGCTCTACCTGTTGTTCAGCATGACCGAGGGTGAGCGGCTCACACGCAACGACCTGCTAGCGGCACACGAAATTCCCACCATGCTGAACGGCTACGACACCCCGGTTCCGCCGCACGCGCGCGGCCAGATCGAGAAGACCGTGCTGCCATGGATCAAACGCAACGCCCCGGAATACCTAGCACGCGCGAAGGCGTGGATCGCAGAGATCGACCGGATCATCGAAAACATTGACGAGATGGAAGCAAGACTCGCCCGCCCCGCCCGCAGTCGTCGCCTGCCAACCCTGCGCTGGCCTGGATTCAGTCGCAGGTCCGCCTGACTCAGAACTCGCGGGCCGTTTGCCCCGCGCTGCGGTGGCGCGGCGATCAACGAACTCGCTGGAAGCGACCGTCAGGGCAAACCGTCAACAACGGTGCCGATGGTGATCCCGTGCGAGGAGAACCAGCCGGCGTTCACTTCGAGTGCATTCAAGGTGTCCACCAAACCGTAGAAACGGTAGTCCCTGCGTCAGAACCGCTCGAGTGTGTACAGATGCAGCTGTTCGGGAGGGATGTTCCGAGCACGCAGGTCGGCGTCGATCCGCTCGCGCAGGCTCTTGGGCACCGTAATGTAGAAGTCTCGACTGGCGGCGTCCGCGTAGCCGTCGAAGATTTCGTCAATCGCCGCGCGCAGATCGAACTGCGCCTCGGACGACAGATTTACCTCCGTGTAGCGAAAGTCGTCCAGGGCATCCGCCCAGGCCCGCACATGGTTGCGCAGATATTGACCGTCGCGCACGGCCGATGCCCAGTACAGATCGATCGGCTGCGCGCATTCCAGCGCGATGGCGTGTTCGACCAGGCTCTGCACAGGTGCAAACCCGGTCTCGAATACGATGAACACCAGCGGTCGCCGGAACGACTCGTCCAGGGTGAAGCTGCCATAGGGGCCGGTGATCGTCACGGCCTCGCCGCGCTTGAGATTGCCGAACACGAGTTCCGTGAACGGATCGTTGTCGATCTTGCGGACATGAATCTGCAGGTTCATGCCGTTGCAGGGGCAACTCGCGACGGCCTTGCGGCGTGGGCCGAGGTCGCGCAGCTTGACGTCGACCTGCTGGCCGGCGAGAAAACGCAGCGTTTTCGAGCGCGGCGTGCGCAGACCCAGCAGGATCAGTCGATCCCCAAGGCGGTCGATGCGCGAGACCCTGGCCTCGATCGTCTGCACCGCGATGTCGGTGTGCGAATGCAGTTCGACCGCCTCGATCGTGCAGTCCCCCAACGGAGCGGTCGAACACATGAGCACGGTGCCGTTCGCCTTTTCCACCTCGCTGAGCGGGTAGTCGTGGTGGCCAATATCACGCGTCTGGCCGGCAATGACGCGCGCGCGGCAATCGCCACAGGTGCCGTTGGCACAGCCATAGCGCAGGTTCAGCCCGGCGCGCAGACCGGCGTCGAGAAAACTGTCCGTGGGCGCCGCCTCAAACGTACGCCCGGTCGGCTGTATCGTTACGGTCGGGCAGTCAATGCACGCCGCTGCGCTGGCCGTTTCGCTCATGCGCCGAGCTGTTGCAGATGGCCGTCGATGCGTTCGACGATCGGCGCGAGGCGCTTGCGCATGACCGTTCCGATCGCCGTGGTCTTGGAGAACACGGGACGTACCACGCCGTAACTCAGGCCCGACAGCACCCGCATGGCGATGAGGCTCGGCCGTTGGTCCGGGAGCGCACCGGCCACCGCATTCCACGATTCTGCAGACGGCGAGCAGGCCCCGTTTCCGGCGATCAGGCCATCGGCCTCGCGCTCGAGGTCATCCAGCGTCGCGTCCGGTGCACCGTCGGGCCGCAGGGCGGCGAAATAGTCGGCAATCACTTCTAACAGAATGTTCACGACATCCTGGTTGCTGGGTTTGGCAAGGATGTGTTCCGCCGTACGGATCCACGCTTGTCCGGATTCCCCCGCCACCCGCAGCAGGGCCTGCGCCACCGGGTTTTCGGCGTGCGCGGGCAGCAGCGCATCGCGCAGTGCCGCGAAATCATCGCGCGCATCATCAGCGTGCGGCATGGCGTCCGGGCGTGCCGCGAGAAAGCCGAGCTGATAGACGCGCTTTTGCTGGGCCTTGCGCCACAGATCGCTGCGTGTGTCGTCATCGAGCAGGCCGTCCTGAAGGATCAGGCGCACGGTGCGGACCTGCGCCTCGGGCTCGGTCTCGAAGGCGAGATGTTCGTTCAGATACTGCGCCAGCACGGACCCCATCGCGCCCGCAACGACGGCCTTGCGTTCGAGCATGCGGCGCGCGTTCTCGGCGTCTTCGCAGGCCCACCACGCGCGCCGCGCGAGTTCGTCGGTCAGCCCCTGCGCACAGACGACGGCGACCACGGCCTCGGGCTCGCCGAGCAGCAGCAACTGATCCAGACTCGAATCGCGCATCTGCCCCATGCGCGTCCAGCGCTGCAAATAGACGGGATAACCTCCCGGGGAACCGAGCACATGGCTAGACAACAGTTCGCGCACGGCGCGCAGGTAGGCCTCGTCACGTGCGTTCGGATGCAGTTCGATCTGGGCCTCGCCCTGATCGGAAAGACCGAACACGGTCATGCTCGGTTCGTGGATGCGGATGGCGAGCGGCTTCGCCGCGAGCAGCACGTTCAGGCGAAAGCTGTCTTCGCTGGTGAGTTCCGCCATGGGCGGGAGGACCGTGGGCTCTGGCCCGCCTCAGCCCAGCGTGTGTCCCGTGCCGGGGCCGGCATCGGGCGGGATGTACTGCGGATCGTTCGGGTTCATGAAGATGAACGTGTGCCGGCCAGGTTCAAGCTCGACATAGTCCATAGTCAGGCCCTGGAGCAGCGGTACGTATTCCGCGGCCATGACGATCTTCACATCCTCGAAACGAACGTCGAGATCGTCGTCCGCCGCCTCGTCGAAGCCCATCAGGTATTCGATTCCGCCATCGGGACGGCGGCGCGCCGCAAGGCGCAGGGCCATGCCCTCGGTACCGGCCTGACGCGCGGCCTCTCGTACCTGGGAAACGGCGGCTTCGGTGAGGTTAATCATGCGTCCGGGGAGCCCTGGCGCGTGCGCAGATCGCGGATGTAGGCGACAAACCGGCGCGGCCAGTCACGGCCACCGACCGCGCGCTGATGCGCGTACGTCGCGAAGATCCGATTATACACCACGCCATCCCGGCGCCCGTCGACGCCGTGTCCACGCAGCACCGTGAAGCCGAAGTGCAGACCATCGGTTGAGTCGACAGCGGCGCTGGAGTGGTGGAACTCATGCGCGCGAACCGGTTCGTGCGCCGCGCCCGATTGCAGGTCCGGCCACGGGAATTCCGGGGTTTCCTCCAGCACCACGTAGCCGCGGCCCTGCGGTCGACGGTGCATGGTGGTGTCCAGCGGCAGCGCGCCGACCATAGCGTGGCGCTGATCGTTCCAGGCGATGGATCGACCCAGATACATCAATCCACCACATTCGGCGTACACCGGCCTGCCAGCGTCGCAGAATGCCCGGATCGCCGCACGCATCTCAGCGTTACGCTCCAGTGCATCCATGCGCATCTCGGGAAATCCCCCGCCGATGAACAGCGCGTCGCAGGCGGGAATCTCGGCCTCGGTCTCCGGATCGAACGGAACCAACTCGGCACCGGCCTGCGCGAAGGCCTCCAGATCATCCGGGTAGTAGAAGCCGAATGCGGCCCCCCGCGCGATGCCGATCCGGACATCCGCGACCGGCTGCGCAGGCAGCGCGGGTTGGACAGGCCAGGAACGCCGCGGCGCGGCGTCGGCGAGCTGTTCGATGGCATCGAGGTCCACGCCATCCGTGACGGCGGCGATGAGCCGCTCGATCTGCTCGCGTGCGATCGCGCTCTCATTGCTCGGAATCAGACCAAGGTGACGCTCGTCGACCGCGAGCGCCGACTGCCGTGCCAGGGCCCCGACTACGGGAAGGTCCGTATAGGTCTCGAGCGCGGCACGCAGCTTGCCTTCATGTCGCGGCCCGCCGACCCGATTGAGGATCACGCCGGCGACCCGGACTGCGGGATCGAACTCCGCGATGCCGCGCACGATTGGCGCGATACCACGCGTCATGCCCGTGGTATCCACAACGAGCAAAACCGGGCAGTCCAGCAGGCGCGCCATTGCCGCGTTGCTGTCGCGTCCATCCAGCGCAACGCCGTCGTGCAGGCCCTTGTTGCCCTCGATCAGGGTGATATCGGCATCCGCGGCACGCTGCGCGTAAAGCGCCTCGATCTCGGCGACTGGCTGGGTATTGAAATCGAGATTCCAGCAGGCCCGGCCCGACGCGGTGGCAAGCCACATGGGGTCAATGAAATCCGGCCCCTTCTTGAAGGTTTGCACCGTCCGGCCGCGTGCGCGCAGCGCGCCGGTCAGTCCAATGGCCAGCATGGTCTTGCCGGAGGACTTGTGGGCGGCGGAGATATACACGCGGGCGTTCACAACCAAGCGCCCAATGGAATATTCGAATGCACGAAGCGACTGGCAAGGGCCGTGTTCATCGGCCCGTCATCGCCGGGTGTCCTCAGGACGCGGCGCGCTCCGCATGATGCGGATCAACGATGGAATCCGCGAGCGACACCGGCGCAAAACGCAGGATTCGCGACGCACCGAGCGTCAGGAACAACGCGACCCCGATACCGCCGAGCCCGAGCAGCACTTCCGGCAGGCTCGGCGCGTATTGCGCGACGACACCGTCGACAAAGCCGGACTCGATGACTTCCTGATTCGGGAAGATGACCAGCGGATAGGCCTGACCGCCGATGATGATCACGTAGATCGCCGCGAAACCACCGATCACGACCAGCGCGGCGGCGAGCGACACGATCGCACGCGACCGACTCCAGGTCGGATGAAACAGCAGCGCCAGCGGCACCAGCGATCCGAGCAGCACCTGCCCGGCCCAGAATACGAACGTGTAGATGCCGCCATCGCGCAGGATGAAGGCCTCGACGCCATGGTGTTCCGTCGCGTACAGGTTCGTCACGTGATAGATCGCAACGACGAACAGCACGGCCGCGACAAACACGCCGAGCAGGTTTTTGAGCCGCGCGACCAGCGCATCGCCGATCGGACGACCGGCCGCACCATAGAGCACCAGCGTCACGAGCATGAAAATGGCCAGCCCGAACGAAAACGACATCAGTATGAACAGCGGCGCCATGATCGCCGCATCGTAGGCCTGACGCGCAACGAGGAACCCGAAGATCGAACCCGTACCGGTGGTCAGGATCAGTCGCCAACCGAACGCAAGGAATCCGGCCGGTCGGTAATAGCGCGCCAGGCTCTTCTGGAACATCGTCCACAGGTACAACACGGTTACCGCCATGAATCCCGTGTAGAGGAAAATGTTCCAGGCAAAGATCGACTTGAAATTGTAGCTCGTCATCGCAACGATCAGGCGATCGGGCCGGCCCAGATCGAGCACCAGCACCAGAAGCCCGCCCACCAGCAATGCAATCGCCATCAATGCAGAAAGCCGGGCCAGCGGCTGGTACATCGTGCGACCGAACACAGTGCCGATCGACGCCACGTTCAGGGCGCCCGAGGCCGCCACGATCAAAAATACCGCGAACACGTGCGGCGTGCCCCAGACCACCTGGTTGTTCATCCCGGTCACCCAGTGGCCGTGATGTTCCATGTACAGTGCCGCCCCGCCGCCAACGGCAATCAGCGCGGCGAGCACCGCCAGCATCAGCCAGTAGGCGCGCGCGGGAACATCTACGAGTTCGCGAAAATGGACCTTCGTTTTCATCGTCGGCTCAGATTTCTTGCGTGGATCAAACGCCCGAGTAACGCACGCCCTGATTCAGGCCCAGATCCGCGCGCAGCTGGCGGCTCGGGTTCTCGCGCATGCGCCGCGAAACTTCGCTGTTCGGATCGTTGAGATCGCCGAAAGTGATCGCTTCGTGACCCTCGGCCTTGCAGGCCTGCGTGCACGCCGTGGTCGCGTGACCCGCATCCAGCTTGTGCACGCAGAGGGTGCAACTCGTCACGCAACCCTTGCCGCGCGGCGCCTGCGTCACCTGGTTCTCTACGGTCTCGTGCACAAACGAACGCGCCTTGAACGGGCACGCCATCATGCAGTAGCGGCAACCGATGCAGGTGTGCATGTTGACCAGCACGACACCATCCGCACGACGCATGGATGCACCGGTCGGGCAGACATCCACACACGGCGCCGTCTCGCAATGCTGACAAAGCATGGGCAGCGTCGTGACGCGCTGGGTCTGACGGTCACGAACGCGAACCTTGCGAATCCAGCGCACGTCGATATCCGGATTGTCCTGATCGGTCAGGCCGTTTTCCCTGTCGCAGGCCGACACGCAGGCATCGCAGCCATCCGCGCATTTGGCGGCGTCGATCAGCATGCCCCAGCGCACCTTCGAGGTCACCGGATCGCCCGGTCTGCGAGCCTGAACAGGAAGGGCCACGAGCATGGCGCCGGACACGCCGCCCACCGCCGCCGCAGCCGCACTGGCCACAAATCGACGGCGCGAAACGCTGGTTTCGTTCACGTCTGTCATCGTTCAGCCCCGTTCGTGATGCCCCAGTTGAACAGGTTTTTGGGCTCAGTCGTCTCGGACACGGGCACAGACTCGGATGCGAGCAGCGGCTCCTGCAGAACCGGTTCCAACACCAAATCTGACTGTACTGCATGACCGTCGGCAAGCTGCTGCTTGCGCGGCACCGTCGCATGGCACTGGAAACAATCCAGCGATACGCCGGCGCTCTTGTGACAGGCACCGCAGAACTGATCATCGCGATTGATCGCAACATACCCACCCGATGGGGCCCCTTGCACATGGCAGTCGATGCAGTTCGCGAGGCTGTGCTTTCTTGTACGTACGCCGTGGATCACGGTTGCGTCGCGCTGATGCAACAGGTACTCCATGTGGTTGCGACGCATATCCGACGTCGGCTCCACACATTCCTGCAGCCCTGACGCCTTCGAGTTGCCGAACAAATCCGGCAGTTCGCCGGCAGCCGCGAGCCCGGAAAACGCCAGAAGGACCGGCAACGACCAGCGCGCGGCAATTGACGCGAACCAACGCATGTTGTTACTCGCCGAGCCCCATCTTGATGTAGCCGGTCGGGCACACGTCCGCGCAGATATGACAGCCGATGCAGCGGTTGTAGTCCGTTGCGACGTAGCGGCCGGTGGTCTGCTGGCCCTTCTTGACGCGGTAGACGGCCGTCTGCGGGCAAAAAATCACGCAGTTGTCGCACTCGAAGCACATTCCGCAGCTCATGCAGCGCTTGGCTTCTTCAACGGCCTGTTCGGTCTGTAGACCGATCAGTCGCTCGGCAAAGTGACCCAGCACCTGCTCGGAGGTCGGCACGTCTTCGGAACGCTTCAGACGCGGCGTGTAGGCGAAATGCCCGAGGAACAGCTCGTCGGCCGGGATGATCTCCTGGCCCGAACGATCCTCGTAGTTGTGCACCGCGCGGTTGTCGTCCGAAGTGCCACGCAATTCGTCCGGCGTGACTTCGGGACTGAAGGAGTCAGGTTCGAGATGGGCTTCCTTGAGCTTCTCCAGCAGGTTGAAGTGATGCACGTCAACCTTGGGACGACGACGATGTTCCTGCCCCTTGAAGTACTCGTTGATGCTGTCCGCCGCGATGGACGCCTGGCCGATCGCCGTGGTCAGCAGGTGCGGACGAATGATGTCGCCGCAAACGAAATGCCCGGCCTTGCCCGGCACCTGATAGAAGGAATCCGAATCGATCAGGCCGCGACCGTTGTCGAGGCCCTCGATTCCCTGCATGTCGCCGCCCTGCCCGATCGCGGAGACAACCAGATCAGCCTCGACGACGAATTCAGTGCCCTCGGTCGGAACCGGGCGCCCGCCCTCCATCGTGCACTTGGTCATTTTGAGACCAACCGCACGGCCGTCCTTCAGCATGACTTCGACCGGCATCACGCCGGTCAGAATCGTCACGCCTTCGGTCAGGGCGTCGTGAACCTCGTGATCCGCCGCGGTCATCTGCTCGCGAGCGAACAGCGAAGTCAGCGTGACGGTCGCACCCTCGCGCGCCGCTGCGTAAGCGGCATCGTGGGCGGTGAAGCCATGCACCACGGCTTCGGCACGTTCGCGTTCGTTGATGTTCTTGATGTGACCCAGACGACGCGCAACCGATACGACGTCGATCGAGGTATCGCCGCCACCGACGCACACAACCTTCTCCGCCGTGACCTGCAGGCGACCCTCATTGAAGGCGCGCAGGAAGGCCACGCCGGAAACGCAGTTCGGCGTATCGTTCCAGCCTGGCACCGGCAGACCGCGACCGGTCTGACAACCGATCGACCACAGCACCGCATCGAAATCCCTCTCCAGGTCTTCAACCGTGACGTCGGAACCAACGCGCGTGGAGGTGCGAACTTCGATACCACCGAGATCGAGAATGCGGTTGATCTCGCCGTCGAGGAATTCACGCGGCGTGCGGTAACCGGGGATGCCGTAACGCATCATCCCGCCGAGCTCGGCGTGATCATCAAAAATGGTGCTGGCGTGACCCTTGCGACGCAGCTGATAGGCCGCTGCCATGCCGGCGGGCCCGCCGCCGATGATCGCAACCTTCTTGCCTGAAAGCGGTGGCGCCTCCGGGAACTTGAAACCTTCGTTCAGCGCATTGTCGCCGATGAACTGCTCGACAGCGTTGATGCCGACGTAGTCCTCGACCTCGTTGCGGTTGCAGCCGTCCTGGCACGGCGCCGGGCACACGCGGCCCATCTGCGACGGAAACGGGTTGGCGTCGGTCGAACGCAGGAAGGCATATTCCTGCCAGCTGATGCCCTCCGGCGGCGCTTCCATACCGCGGACGATGCCAAGCCAGCCGCGGATGTCCTCGCCCGACGGACAGCTGCCCTGACAGGGCGGCGTCTTGTGGATGTAGGTCGGACACTTATGCGAGGAATCCTGGTTGAAGATCTGTGCAGTCAGATCGTCCCAGTCATGATCACCGTCTTCAAAACGGCGCCAGGTCAGTTTGGTCGTCATCTCGTCGCTGGACGTAGCCATCGTGCTCCCCTCGACTGAAGCGGGTTCATTCACAGACCGGCGCAACATGCGCGCCGGAGCGTTCTATCAATCAGTATCGTCTTCGTCGCCGTCGTCGGCGTCGGAATTCTCGTCCGGCTCAAGAACAATCGCATTGCTCACAAGCTGGTGCACGCTGACGATCGCGTGCATATCAATGCCGTAATACGGCATGACCTTCGTAAACTGGCTCTTGCAGATCGCGCAGATCGCGGCCATGTTCGTCACGCCGTGATCGGCCACGACCTGCTTGAGGGCCTGCGCTCTCGGCATCGCGCCTTTTACCCGCAGGTCCATCAGGTCGTCGGTCAGAAGCCCGCCGCCGCCGCCGCAGCAGAACGTGCTTTCAAAGATCGTTTCCGGCGCCATGTCCACATAGTTGTTGCAGACCGCCTTGATGATCGCGCGCGGAATCGTGAACTGGCCACCCGGCTTGTTGCCCATGCGCGAGGCCCGCGCAACGTTGCACGAGTCGTGATAGGTCAGAACCATGTCGTCGTTCGCGGATTTGTCGAAATTCAGCTTGCCGCGTTCGATCAGGTCGTGCGTGAACTCACAGATGTGCTGCGGCACGGGATAGTTGGGATCGAGAAAATCGAACGGCCCGGCAAGCGTGTTCAGGAAGCTGTAGGCAACGCGCCACGCGTGGCCGCACTCGCCGAAAATGATGCGCTTGACGCCGAGGTCCTGTGCGGCCTTGCGAATACGCAGTGCAACCTTGCGCATGTTCTCGTAGCTGCCGATGAACATGCCGAAGTTTGCCGCTTCGGACGCATAGGAACTCAGCGTCCATTTCACGCCCGCGGCGTGGAAAACCTTCGCGTAGCCGATCAGCCCGTCAACATGCGGTTCGGCGAAGAAATCGGCCGACGGTGTCACGAGCAGGATATCGGCACCTTCCTGATCCAGCGGGAACTTGACGGCGACGCCGGTTTCGTCGAGCACGTCTTCTTCGAGCCCTTCGAGCGTGTCTGCAAGCGCAGGCTCGGGAAGGCCGAGATTGTTGCCGATCTTGTGGACCTTGCCGATGATCTCGTTGTTGTATTTCGAGCCAACGCCAATGCTGTCCATGATCTCGCGTGCGGCCATGGAGATTTCCGCCGTATCGATGCCGTACGGACAGAACACCGAGCAGCGACGACACTGCGAACACTGGTGGTAGTAGTTGTACCAGTCGTCGAGAACCTCCTTGGTGAGGTCCTGCGCGCCGACGAGCTTCGGAAACAGCTTGCCCGCGACCGTGAAGTAGCGACGATAGACCTTGCGCAGCAGATCCTGCCGGCCGACCGGCATGTTTTTAGGATCCTGCGTGCCCAGATAGTAATGGCATTTGTCGGTGCAGGCGCCGCATTTGACGCAGGCATCGAGATAGACCTGAAACGATCGGTACTTGCCGAGCAGATCGCCCATCTTGTCGATGGCCTTCTGCTGCCAGTTGTCGACCAGTTCGCCCGGGAAGCCGAGTGCATCCTGAAAGTCCGCCTTGGCGATGTACGGCCCGGGACCGGCCATCGATCCGATCTGGATCGGCGGAATCTCGTACTGCTCGCGCAGCTCCGGAATCTGGATGTCGTCTTTAGCCATCGGTTTCAGTTGCGATACAACGGAACGGGAACTCCCGCTCTTATTGACCTGCCTCTTCGAGCTTGCGGGCCCACTGCGCCAGGTGACGACGCTCGCGCGGGTTGTCCACTTGGTTTCGCGTCGGGCTGAAGAAGATGCCCGGCGCATGCAACAGCTTGCTGAACGGGAAGATCAGCGCCAGGATCAGCACCAGACTCAGGTGCACGATCAACAACGCATCCGCCGGCAGCGGCTGCCAGGAAAAGGTGAACAGTCCGATGACAAAATTCTGCAGTGCAATCACGTCGGTATGCACGACATAGGTCATCATCAGGCCACTGCCCGCAATGGCGAACAGCAAGATCAGCATCAGATAGTCCGACGGCGCGGAGATATACCGCACACGATCGACGAACACCCGGCGTGCGAACAGCCCCGCCAGCCCGGCGAGCATCATGAATCCCGCATACTTGCCGGCGGCCTGAACAAGCTCCGTGCCGAGCGGCCAGATGACCGGGTCCATCGCATAGCGCAGGTGCCGGAAAAAGGCCAGCAGGAGCGCCAGATGGAACATCCATCCAAACAGCCAGGTCCACTTCGTCGCCTTGAACAGGCTCTCAAAAAATACGACTTCGCGCGTCATGCGCAACACGACACCGGTCGTCGTGGTCGGCGCCGGCGTCGTCGGGATTTTCAATGGCGCAGGCGTGCGCGCGTACAGCGCAATGCGTTTGATCGTAAAGATCAACAGCACAGCGACCGCGAAATAAAACAGCAGCGCGTAGATGACTGACAGAGCATTCATGCTCTGGCCACCTCCATCAAATCAGGCCGGGAAGAGCCCGGAGGCGACGGTTCGCCGCCTCCGGTTCGCAAACGGATCAGACGCAGCCAGTCGGCTTCGGCAGACCGGCGTAACGGCACGCCTGTTTGCCCGGGCCGTACGGGAACAGCGAGTACAGGTACTTGCTGTTGCCCTTGTCCTTGCCCATTTTCTTGCCGACAGCCTTGGTCAGCACGCGAACGGCCGGAGCGATCTGGTATTCCTCGTAGTACTCACGGAGGAAGTTGATGATCTCCCAGTGCTCGTCGGTCAGATCCAGTTCGTCCTGTTTGGCCATCTCGGTGGCAACCCCCGGTTCCCACTCGTTGATGTTGGCGAGGTAACCTTCCTCGTCGGTTTCCAGGGACTTACCGCTTACTTCGATAGGCATGATGTATCTCCCAAGCTCAGCTGAAAATTACGATAGGTCGCGCTCGATCAAAGCCAGGCCTGCACCTTGTCGGCACTGGCCGCGAGATCGACGAAACCCGCGTAATCGACTACTTCGATGCCGTCGATCAGTTGATCGGCACCGAACCCACGGGCACTCAGATCGGGCCCCAGAACATAAACCTTGCGGTCCTTGGTCGCCGCGGCCACCTGCGACTCGGTCGCGGCGCCCTTCAGGCCGGCATAAACGCCGTCCTCGTAGAACAGGATCGCGCTGCCCGGCAGTGCATAGCCGAGGCAGGTATTCAGACTGTTGCGCTCGAACGGCGAGCGATTGACCGTGTGCAGAATCGACATCATCGCCTCCGTCAGAAGTTGAACAGAACGTCGTGTTCGTCCATAAGCTTTGCGAGTTCCGCGCGGCTCAGGACCTGGATGGAATCCTTCTCGGCCCAGTCGTCGTCTTCATCTTCGTAGGTCAGCTGCATGAGCTGATCGGTGCTCAGACCGCGCTCGTCCAGCGACTCCTGTTCGACATACAGCTTGCGTACGTCGTAATCGCCGAGCGCCTGATAGGTCGGCGAGAAGTTCTTGATGCCGATGTCGGTCGTCTTCTGGCGGGCGACGAGCTGATAGACACCGTCGTCGACAAACGCCATGGAAACATCCTGTTCGAACGCCGCGCCGATCAGCACGACCTCGAGCGCCTCCAGGGCGTAGACCGTGCCATGCGGTGCACGCCGGTTCACATACAGGAACTTTTTGGTCTTTCCGCCTTCGTCAGACATTTCTTGCTTCCTCCAACGAATCAGTCGCCAAAGACCATGAGACGGTCCGCCTGGATGCCAGCCTCGATCAACTGACCGAGCCCGGAGATCCGAAAGCCCGGCGCGATGTTGTGCGCATCCTTGCCGTGGCGCTTCATCTCGTCGGCATCGACGATGCCGCGACGCTGGGCCGCGGCAACGCACAGCACCATGTCCAGCCCGTGCTCGGTGGCGAGTTCGGACCAGCGGTTGACGATGTTGCGATCGTCCTGTGGCGGCGTCGTCAGACGCGTGCCGTTGTTCACGCCGTCGTGGTAGAAGAACACGCGCATCACCTCATGGCCCTTCGCCAGCGCGGCCTTCGTGAACTGGTACGCGCTGTCCGAGGCCTGGTGCTGATACGGCCCTTCGTTGACCTGAATTGCGAACTTCATACCGGTCTGCGCTCTCAGAAGCGGATGTAGGCCGACGAATTGAGGCTCTTGCGCGCACCACGCCAGTTGTCGATGTGGTACTTCGTGAACGGCAGCTCGGTCAGCTCGAAGAAACGCGGCCAGCCGATGCGGTCGATCCAGTCGTTGATGCGCTCCCAGTCACGCGCGTCTTCACGATAGGCCTTGAGGATGCGCTTGACGATCGCGGTGGCCTCCGGCCAGCGCGGCGGATTGTTCGGCACGCCGGCGGCGACCAGCTTCTGGAACGACGGCTTCGAGCGGGCGTTCGAGTGATTGCCACCGACCCAGATCGCAAGCTTCGTGTTCTCAGGGTCGTTGATCTGCATCGGCGGGCACGGCGGGTAGCACGCGCCACAGCAGATGCATTTCTTTTCGTCGACTTCCAGCGACGGCTTGCCGTTGACCATGGCCGGGCGAATCGCCGCGACCGGGCAACGCGCGACGACCGACGGACGCTCGCAGACGTTCGCGACGAGGTCGTGATTGATCTTCGGCGGCTTGGTGTGCTGCACGTTGATCGCGATGTCACCCTGACCACCGCAGTTGATCTGGCAGCAGGAAGTCGTGATGTGCACGCGGTTCGGGAACCGGGCGTGCTTAAAGTCCTCATAGAGCTCGTCCATCATGGACTTCACGACGCCGGAGGCATCGGTGCCCGGGATGTCGCAATGCAACCAGCCCTGGGTATGCGAAATCATGGTCACGGAGTTCTGCGTACCGCCGACGACGAAGCCAGATGACTCCAGCGCCTCGATCAATGGCTCGACACGAGCCTCGTCGGTCACCATGAACTCGATGTTGCTGCGGATGGTGAAGTGCACATGGCCATCCGCGTACTTGTCGCCAATGTCGCACAGGTGGCGCAGCGTGTAGAGGTCAAGGATGCGCTGCGTGCCCGCGCGCACCGTCCAGATCGTGTCGCCGGACTTGGCAACGTGCTTCAGCACACCGCACTTCGGGTGCTCGTGGTAGAGCCACTGGCCGAAGTTCTTCTGCATGGTCGGATGCATGTACTGAAAGCCGTCCGGACAGCCGGACTCGATCGGCATGCGATGCTGCTCTTTCGCCATCAATCTTCTCCCGTTTCAGGATGCTTTCGCGCAGCGAGGCCACCGGGGCGCATGGCCTGCGCCCCAGATCCCCGACTGTCTGTCTTAGCTCTTTAAGAAATGCCGCGCCGGCCGTCAGCCCGCGGCTTCTGCCTTGCGTGCGAACCACTTTTCGGCTTCTTCATCCCAGCCGTCGGTACGCACGTACGAGCATTCACGCGGATGGTTGATCATGTTCGGATCAACATCCACACCAATGCCCTCGAGGAAATTTACAAGACCGATGCGTTCGATCATCTCGCCGCAACGCTCGTGCTCCAGCGCGTTCTCGGCCCAGAAGTCGATGGTTTCCTCGGCGAGCTCCACGAGTTCCTCGTAGTCTTCCGTGGTTTCGAGCTTCTTGAACGGCAGGATCACGGTACCCATCAGGTCACCGATCTTGAGCGTGCGCTTGCCGCCGATCAGCACCGTGACGCCCTTGTCGTCACCCGGATGCAGGGCCTTGGGCATGACGTTCAGGCAGTGCATGCACTTGACGCAGTTGCGGTTGTCGACGACCAGCTTGTCGTCGTCGGCGAGCGACAGGGCATTCGTCGGGCAACGCGTGATGACGTTGTCGATGATGTACTTGCGGCCCTTCTTCGCGATGAAGGCCTTCACTTCGTCCTGGTTGACCTTCATGTCGTCGCGCCAGGTGCCGATCACAGCCATGTCGGCGCGCTCGACGGCGTTCTGGCAGTCGTTCGGGCAACCCGAGACCTTGAACTTGAACTTGTACGGCAGTGCCGGACGGTGCATGTCGTCGATGAAGTTGTTCACCAGCAGGCGGTGAATCTTGATCTCGTTGCAGTTGGACATTTCGCAACGTGCCGCGCCGACGCAGCTCATCGCGGTGCGCACGCACGGGCCCGCGCCGCCGAGGTCCCAGCCGTATTCGTTGATTTCGTCAAAGAAATGCTGGGTGTTCTCGGTCGAGGTGCCGATGAACATGATGTTGCCGGTCTGACCATGGAAGGTCACCAGGCCCGAACCCCACTTCTCCCAGCTGTCGGCAAGCGTGCGCAGCATGGAAGTCGTGTAGTGGTTGCCGGCCGGCGGCTGTACACGCAGGGTGTGGAATTCTTTCGATTCGGGAAACGCATGACCGACTTCGGAGAAGCGCGGAATGATGCCGCCGCCGTAGCCGTAGACACTGACCGTGCCGCCTTTCCAGTAACCCTTGCGGGTTTCGTAGGAGTGTTCAAGCTGGCCGAGCAGCGAGTTGGTCATCTCGCGGATGCGCGGCTCGGGATGCTGGTCACGCAGGCGCTTGATGCCTGAAATGAAGCTGGGCCACGGGCCTTTCTCCAGCTCGTCGAGCATCGGCGTGTCATGGAGTTGCATCGTCATGAGTCTGTCGTCTCCTCAGATTGCTTCGTTGCGATCGCGGCCCAATGCGGTTGCGCCTTGGAAAACGCTGCCACGGTCACGATGTATTTCGTCCGAGCCCCGGCCCGCACACTCAGGTGTGCCGTGGCACATGCAGCCCAGACGGTTCATGTTAGCCCAGCGCCCGGTTTCGACACATCGCCCCTGCTGGGGGGCTGGGGCCGACACGGCATACCCCATTCGGGATAGGCGCCGGAGGCCCAGCCTGAAACCGACCGGCTTGGGGGTGAACCCAAACAGCGAATTTGTATTAAAATTTTATTATTCTGTCAATTACTAATTGAAATGCCCCCCGCGCCTACCCGTCACTCCGCCCCGTCCAGATCGCCGTTTGCGCTCGACGACAGCCGCGCATACGACGCCTGGCGCGCAGAAAAACTCGAGTCGGTACAGCTACTTGCGGCGAGCCCGAGGATCATCGAGGTCGATGCGGACCCAAGCGCGGACCGGGCCGCCCTCGCGAACCTGCGCGACGAAGTCGCCCGGCACAACGTGGCGGTTTACCGATCCCGACACACACCGGACGATCCGATTGCTTTCGTTCGCACGCTGGGCAGCGCGCTCGGACTCAAGCGCATCGACGGCAATCTGTGCGCCGACGAGGCTTCCGGCGTCAGCGTGCTCGAGGTCGCGGGCGCCGGACGCGCGACGGGTTATATCCCGTACACGAATCGTCCGCTTTCCTGGCATACCGACGGCTACTACAACGACGCCGATCACCAGGTGCGGGGCTGGATATTGCACTGCGTCCGCCCCGCCCAGACCGGCGGCGAGAACGCGTTGCTCGATCACGAGCTCGCCTACATTGCCCTGCGCGACGCCGACCCGCGGTACATCGAGGCCCTGTCGCATCCCGAGGCGATGGCGATCCCGCCCAACGAGGAAAACGGCACCGAGATCCGCGGCTGGACCATCGGCCCGGTGTTCAGTACCGACGCCACGGGTCACCTGCACATGCGCTACAGCGCACGCGGGCGCAATATCCGCTGGCGCGACCATTCGGCAACCCGGGACGCGCGCGCCCTGCTCGACGAGCTGTTAGGCGACGCCAACCCGCAGGTGCGTCACCTGCGGCTCGCGCCGAATGAAGGCCTGGTGTCCAACAATGTCTTGCACAATCGCACGGGATTCACCGATGGTGAACAGCCCGAACAGCAGCGGCGCATCCTGCGCGCACGCTATTTCGACCGCGTCGCAACCGCGCCAACGACCGAGGCCTGAACGATGCTGATGCTCAGTGATCTTCTGATCGCGCACAAGGATGTCGACGGCTTTCCCGCGCTACTTGAACTCGTGCAGGCCGCCGCGCGCCGTGGCGAAATGCACTTTCGCATCAACGTGAAGCCGCCGTTCCCCGACACGCCGGACGACTGGGAAGACCGCCTCGAGGCGGCCTTTTCCGGCCGGGTCTAACGCGCATGGCGAGCCGTGAAATGCCACCGCTGACCGACGCCGTCGCACTACCGTTTGGCGAGCGCGGGGAATCCGCGGCGGTGCTTGAGGCCCAGCTTGCCGAGCTCAACCAGCGCTACGCGGCCGAACGCGCCGCTGCGAGCCCGGCCGAGCGCGCACGCATGGAACTCGAGATCGCGCGCTTTCATGCCGAGCTCGACGACGGCGAGTCCGCCTGGCGCTACGCCGAACCCGCCGCTCGCGCGTTCGTCGAACTGGGCGACTGGTCGGCCGCCGTGGAGGGCTTCGATGTACTGTTCCGCTCCGATCAGGCCGCTTCTCTCGCCGCGCTCGGCCAGGGCGTATGGCTTGCGGTCAGCATGCCGGTCGACCCGGAACTCAGCGTCACGATGCTCCAGCACATCGTCGATGAGACGCCGGACGATTCGGACGGCGCCGCGGTCGCCGCCGCCGCCGCGGTGTACCTGGTCGAGCTGCGCGCGCAGGACGAAACCCAGCACAAAAACCTGCATTTTTTTGCGAGTCAACTGCTCGGCGTCGTTGCCCGTCGACATGGCGAAGTCACCACCCAGGCCGAGTTCGAACTGTGGTTCTCGCGCCTCGAACTCGACGACCCCACACGTTTTCTGCCGCGACTGCGCAACGTCATCGACGTACTCGTGCAGGACGACTGGTGGTTCGACCGCGACGCCCTGCGCGCGGCGATGCCGGAGGACTGAGATGCTCTGGCAGGAATCGGATGCGGATTCCCGTTACGTCGTCCCGGACACCGTCCAGGATCTCGCATTCGCGCTGGAATGCCGCCAGCTGCCGGTCGACCACGCCGACGCCCTGCGCGCCGCCGTGCTCGCCGAACTGCCCTGGCTCGCCGACGAACCGCTGGCAGGCATACACCAGATTCACGTCGCCGAATCGGGCAACGGCTGGTTTCGACCCGATGACGAAACCCAGATGCTCTGCCTTTCGAAACGCACGAAACTGCACCTGCGGCTGCCGGCCCACCGGCTCGAACAGGCCATCGCACTGAGCGGACGTGAAATCGAGGTCGCGGGCCAGACGATGCGCGTTGGCAAAGCCAAACCCAGGACGCTTTCCACCCAGGGCACGGTGTTCGCGCGCTATGTCGCCCTGCCCGAGCATGACGAGGACCGCTTCATCGCCCACGCCGCCGAACGGCTGCGCGAACGCGGAGTCACGGTGCGCAAGGCCATGTGCGGGCGCACGCACGTGATCCAGACGGCGAGCGGTCATCTCGAAACCCGCAGCCTCATGATCGCCGACCTAAAACCCGACGAGGCCGTGCGCGTGCAGCAGACCCCGCTCGGCGAGGGCCGCCTGCTCGGTTGTGGGCTGTTTCTCCCGCACAAGGGCATCGAGGCCGTGAAATCGGCCTCCGACCAGCAATCGGGGTAGATCGGTCGACCCGGTTAGACGTCATCGGGCACCGTGGTCTAGAATGCCGCGCCCTTTGGCGCGTCGCCACGGACCGACCGTTGCCCGCAGACCGCGCCAAGCGCTTTAGAAACTGACTCAGTTGCAGAGGTAACAAGCGATGTCGATTGAAATCAACGGCAAGACCATCGAAACGACGGCCACCGGCTACCTGGTCAACGCGGAAGACTGGAGCGAGGATCTCGCCAAGATCATCGCCAGCCAGGAAGACCTTGAGCTGACCGATCGCCACTGGGACCTGATCCACTTTCTTCGCGACGAGTTCTTCAACAACCGCGAGAATCAGCCCAATACGCGCCAGATCGTCAAGGCAATGGCCGACAAATGGGGCGAGAAGATCGGGCAGAAGGACGTTTACGACCTGTTCCCGATGGACCCGAGCAAACAGGGCGGTCGCATCGCGGGGCTGCCGGAGAGCCGGCGCAAAGGCGGATATTGATCCGCCCGGGAGCTTGCCCATTCGGGATATGGTCCCCCGCGACCCAAACCGCGGATAATTCCAAAATATCTGAAATTTTGTGCCGCAGCCTTCCCGGCGCGGCGAACGACGTAAGAGGTAATCAAGCCATGGCCAAGGGTGTCGTCAGCAACGATCCGGCAATGATCAAAGCCAAGCGTGCGAAGATCGAGGAAATGCTCGAGATGCAGCGCAAGTTCATGGAAATCGAGCATGAACAGGGCGTCACGCTGAAGGACCTCTACCATGAGCCGGAAGGCTTCCTCGGCGAGTACATGGAGAAGTACCAGTCACTGGCGACCGACGTGGTCGACAGCGCGCACGAGGTCAAGGGTTCGATCCGCACCTGAGCGGAAACACCCGACCAACAAAAAAGCCGGCTTCCGCCGGCTTTTTTGTTTCCTGGCCAGGTCTGCGCTAAACCTCGGCCCACATCCGGATCAGATTCAGGTACGCGCGATTGACCTGCTGGGCGGCGGTCGCATTCGGGTCTGCCTCCAACAAAGACTCGCGCGCCAGATCGAGTTCATACAACAGCTCACGCTGTTCGGGCGAACGCACCATGGACTGAACCCAGCACACCGCCACGATGCGCTCACCGCGGGTAACGGGCGCGACCTGGTGCAGACTCGACGCCGGATAGACCACGGCATGCCCCGCCGCAAGTTTCACCCTGCGATCGCCGAAACTGGTGCGAACGACGAGTTCGCCGCCGTCATAGCGATCAGGCTCGTTCAGGAACACCGTCACGGCGATGTCGCTGCGAAACCGTTTGCCGGCACCCATCACCGGATCGTCGATGTGATCACCGTAGGTCATGCCCGGCCGATAGCGCGCGAAAATCGGGTCCGACACTGAAAGCGGCAGTGCGGCGGATCTGAACCGCGGGCTCTGCGCCAGTGCTGTGATGATCAGTCTGTAAAGGTTCTGCATCTGCTGCGGCGGCAGCTGCCCTTCCTCATTGCGCTTGACCGTCCGCGCGGCCTTGCCTGCGGTCGCACGCCCGTCCACGAACTGTGATCCGGCCAGCGCCGCAACGACATCGCCGACCGCCGCCGGAGCCAGGATTTCCGGAATTTCAAGCAACATGGGCTAAAATCCCCGCCTATGAAAAGCGCAGCAAAACGCCTCGAACTCGTTGTCGAGGAAGTCGTGATTCCCCTCGACGTACCAGACAATATCATCGCAGGTGCCAGCGAATTCTTCGACCGTCTGGACCGCGACCTCGATGCCGGCTGGCAGATGAGCCGCGACTGGATCGCCTCGCCCGATCGGGATCAACGCGTACAGATCGTCGCGCATCGACTGCTTTCGGCGCTGGAAGCGGAAAACGTCAGGCTCGCCGTATTGCTGGCGGGGTACATCGCCGCGCGCGCACCGCACGTCGAGCGCATCGAACTCGATACCAGCGGCGAAATGCAGGCCACACAGCTTCAAGGCGACGCTGCCGCCACGCCACAGATGTCCGCACCACCGCCTGCGCCGGCCAGCGCGGGCGTCGACCGCCTGGAGGCCCTCGCACAGGCACAACGTGAAGTCAGTCAGCCCTACAAGGTCGGGCGCAGCTGGCGCTTTTCGATCTACAACCAGTCGCTGGGCATCTGGGAAGATGGCCCGACGGTAAAGACCGAAGCGGAAGCCGATGATTTACGTGCGGAAGCCTGCCGACGTCGATTCAACGAACTCGCCGCGGGACTCAAGCAATAGGCAAACTCTGAATACTTCAGAGTTTCCTGCGGCACACGGAAGTGCCGCTCTGGCAATCCTTCTACGGATTGATCAACGCTTCCATAGGCGACGCACCGCAAGTCGCTGAGCACCATTGCTGCGTTGCAGCTATTGCGCTGCATCAATTCCGGTGCCAGCAAAAACTCGCGCTGACGCGCCGACTCGTTCAAAATGCCGCCGCCTCACTCAGCTGACGAACCCATCCCGAAGAGATGTCGGAGCCTTTCGCCCGCAACCGCAAATCGCGGAATTCGAACAGCGCCCACGCGGCGCAAGCGGGCATGGCACTCCGACAAATGTGCGCCTGCACAAATTCCGGCCACTTTTAGACCGTGGCGGAACTTTTCAGCGTCATGGCACCGCTGCTGGTGCAATACCGTGATGGCACACGTCATTTGATTGCGCAGCGTTTCCCGCACCCGCGCGGTCTGCTGTACTTCGAACCGTTCTGGCATCTTCCGGGTGCCGCGACCCGCATTCATCTGCTCGAAGGCGATCTCAGAGGCGAAGGCCCCTGGAAGATTGGCGATGCCACGGTTCGTGTGCTCGGCTGTCATCACACCGACCCGAACGAGGCACTGACCCACGATCGCTGGATTGAATACGTCGAGACGCATGCGCACGAGGTGCCGTCGATCACCGATCAGATCGCGCTCGCGCGATTGCACGGCGCATGTGTTGAACCAGCAACGCGAAAGGCCAGCGCGTGAACATCGCGACCATCACACGGCTGTTTCCCGTCTGGGCCGTCCTCGCATCACTCGCGGCGTGGTACTGGCCGGCGTCTCTCGTCGGTCTGAAAGACCTGATCGTGCCACTGCTCGGCGTCGTGATGTTCGGCATGGGCGCGACACTCACTGCATCGGACTTCGCAAACGTTGCGCGCAGACCGCGACTGGTCGCCATCGGCACGGTGTTGCAGTTCGCCCTGATGCCGTTCGCGGCCTGGCTGATCTCCATGGCCCTGGATCTCGACCCAATGCTCGCCGCCGGGCTCGTCCTGGTCGGCGCCTGTCCCGGCGGCACGGCCTCCAATGTCGTGTGTTATCTCGCCCGCGGCGACGTTGCGCTGTCGATCACGCTGACGACCGTATCCACACTGCTTGCGGTGATCGCAACGCCCCTGCTGACCTGGCTCTATATCGGCACACGCGTGGAGGTCCCAGCAATCGAGATGCTGTGGTCCATCGCGCGCATCGTGCTGGTGCCGGTATTCGCGGGCATCATCGTCAATCACTTCTTCGCGGCGCGGATCGCGAAGGCCAAATCAGTGTTTCCGCTGGTTTCGATTCTCGCGATCGTGCTGATCATCGCCATCATCGTCGCACTGAACTCTGAGCGCCTGGGCACGCTGCTGGGACCGGTGCTGCTCGCGGTCGTCCTGCACAATGCGATCGGCCTCGCCGGCGGCTACTACGGAGCGCGTTTGTTCGGCTACGGAGGGGTCGAGGCGCGAACACTGGCGATCGAGGTCGGCATGCAGAACTCCGGCCTGGGTGTCGCGCTTGCGAGCAAGTTTTTCGCGCCGGCCGCGGCCCTGCCCGGCGCACTGTTTTCCATCTGGCATAACCTCAGCGGCGCCTGGCTGGCCGCACGCTGGTCCGCCCGCGGGCGAACCATCGGCACCGCCACGCGTCGCATCCAAGGAGTCGTTTGATATGGCAATGAAAGACCGGCTGCACCGCAGCGAACTCGCCGTTCCGGGCAGCAACCTGCGCATGCTCGAAAAGGCACCCACGCTGGGCGCCGACCTAGTGTTCCTTGATCTCGAAGACGCCGTCGCTCCGGACGACAAAGTCCAGGCGCGTGCGAACATCATCAAGGCGCTGAACAGCATGGACTGGTCGCGCTGCTCAGTCGCGATCCGCATCAACGGGCTCGACAGCCACTACGCCTATCGAGACATCGTCGAGATTGTGGAACAGGCCGGCGACAAGCTCGATTCGATCCTGATCCCGAAGGTGAACCAGCCGTCCGACGTCGAGTTCGTCGCCCTGCTGCTCTCGCAGATTGAGGCAGCGAAGGGGCTCGCGCCGATCAACCTGCACGTGCTGATCGAAACCGCAAAGGGCATGGCAAACGTCGAGCGCATCGCCGAGACCTGCCCGGAGCGCATGGAGGCGATGGTGTTCGGTGTCGCCGACTACGCCGCGTCCCTGCAGGCGCAGACCACGCAGATGGGCGGCGCGAACCCCGAGTAC
This sequence comes from Chromatiales bacterium, assembly GCA_020445605.1. NCBI lineage: Bacteria > Pseudomonadati > Pseudomonadota > Gammaproteobacteria > Chromatiales > Chromatiales bacterium. The sequence goes on along the minus strand of JAGRGH010000059.1, from coordinate 58,940 downwards.
GCGGTGCTGACCGATGCCGACACGGACGGCAGACGCGAGCGTCACTGGGGTGATCAATGGCACTTTGCAATGTCACGCCTGATCGTCGCCTGTCGCGGCAATGATCTGCGCCCGATCGACGGACCCTACGGTGCCTTTGACGATCCTGCCGGCTTCGAGAGCGTCGCCCGCGCGTTCGCGGCACTCGGCGGCGAGGGCAAGTGGGCGATTCATCCCAGCCAGATTGCAATCGCAAATGAGGTGTTCACGCCCGCACCCGCCAAGGTCGACCGTGCACGCCGCATCCTGCAGGCGCTGGAACAGGCCCAGGCCGAAGGCCGCGGTGCCGTCTCGCTGGACGGCCGCATGATCGACGCAGCCTCCATCCGCCAGGCCGAGGCCATGCTGCGCAAGGTGGAACAGATCGAACGCGGCATTCGCAAACAGGCCGCCTGACCAAAGCAAACTCTGAAAAAGTTCAGCGTTTCCCGCGGCGCATGGACGCGCCGCCACAACGACGGCTACACGCCGTTGAAAATGCTAGGGAAACTCTGAACAATTCAGAGTTTCCCGCGGCACAGGGAAGTGCCGCCATTTTCAACGGATGTAAGACGTTGAAAATGAAAGAAGACGAAAAGTCACTCTTTTTCGTCTTCGCGGCTGTGGCACTCCTGGACGGATTGACCGGAGCTTCCCAAACAATTCGAGCAGACGCCGAACCATCGGCGCACGCGACTGACGGCACGCTCCGCGTGCCGTGATTGAACAATCGAACCGGAGACTCAGACTTGAACATTCACGAATACCAGGCCAAGAACCTGCTGCGCGAATACGATGTGCGGGTGCCCAAGGGGCGCGTTGCACACAGCGATTTGCACGCGGAATCGGCCGCAAAGGAACTCGGCGGTGAACGCTGGGTCGTCAAGGCGCAGATTCATGCCGGCGGGCGCGGCAAGGGTGGTGGCGTTCGCGTCGCCGACTCACTGGAAGCGGTTCGCCTCGCGACCGATGCGCTGATCGGCTCGCACCTTGTCACCCCGCAGACCGGCCCCGAGGGACGCATCGTTCACCGTGTGCTCGTCGAGCAGGCGCACGAGATCAACCACGAGTTCTATCTGAGCCTGCTGATCAATCGTGCGACGCAGCGCATCACGCTGATCGCATCGGCCAGCGGTGGCATGGATATCGAGGAGGTCGCCAAGCGCGAGCCGATGAAGGTCGTTCGCGAATCCGTGGACCCTGCCGTCGGATTGCTCGACTTCCAGTGCCGCAAGATCGCCGCACGCATCGGGCTCACCGGCAAACTCATGAACCAGGCCGTGCGCATGATGCGCGGCCTGTACCGCTGTTTTCGCGAAAAGGACGCCCTGCTCGCCGAGATCAACCCGCTCGCGATCGTCGACGGTGACACACTGATGGCGCTGGATGCGAAGTTCAGCTTCGACGACAACGCGATGTTCCGTCTGCCCGAGATCGCGGACCTGCGTGACTTCGACGAGGAAGACCCCAAGGAAGTCGACGCCTCCGGCCATGGACTCAGCTACATCGCGCTCGACGGCAACGTCGGCTGCATCGTCAACGGTGCCGGACTGGCCATGGCCAGCATGGATGCCATCACGCTGTATGGCGGTCGACCCGCGAACTTTCTCGACGTCGGCGGCGGCGCCTCGCCCGAGAAGATCGCGAACGCATTCCGCATCGTGCTTGAAGACCCCAACGTCAAGGTCGTGCTGCTGAACATCTTCGCCGGCATCAATCGCTGCGACTGGGTTGCCAACGGCATCGTCAAGGCCATGCAGGAACAGCACATCGGCGTGCCGATCGTGATCCGCCTCGCCGGCACGAATGTGGAGGAAGGACGCAAGATCCTTGCGCAATCAGGTCTCAGCTATATCGAGGCCGCAAATCTCGACGACGCCTCCGCAAAGGCCGTCGCCGCACTCGGGGGGGCCGCAGCATGAGCATCCTGATCGGAAAAAATTCGAAGGTGATCTTTCAGGGTCTCACCGGCCAGCACGCCAGCTTCCATGCGCAGGAAGCGATGAAGACCGGCACGCCGATGGTTGGCGGCGTGACGCCCGGCAAGGGGGGTGGAACTCATCTGGGTCTGCCGCTGTTCGACACCGTCGCCCAGGCCGTTACGGCGACCGGCGCGAACGTATCCGGCGTGTTCGTGCCGCCGCCGTTCGCGGCCGATGCGGTCATGGAAGCAATCGACGCCGGCATCAAGGTCATCGTCGTAATCTCCGACGGCATCCCCGTGCAGGACATGGTGCGCGTGAAACGCTACCTGGTTGGACGCGATGCGGTCATCGTCGGGCCGAATACGGCGGGCGTCATCACTCCGGGCGAGTGCAAGGTCGGCATCATGCCGGCGAACATCTACAATCCGGGCAGCGTTGGCATCGTCTCGCGTTCCGGCACGCTGAACTATGAAGCCGTGGAACAGATGAACGTTCTGGGACTCGGCCAGTCAACGAGCGTCAGCATCGGCGGCGACCCGGTCAATGGCTGCGACTTCATCACCATCCTGCGGCTGTTCGAGGAAGACCCGCAGACCGAAGCCGTCGTCATGATCGGCGAGATCGGCGGACCGCAGGAAGTCGATGCCGCAAAGTGGGCGCAGGCGCACATGCACAAGCCGCTGATCGCCTACATCGCCGGCGTGTCCGCCCCGCCCGGCCGACGCATGGGTCACGCAGGCGCGATCGTCTCCGGCGAAGCCGATACCGCACCCGCCAAGATGGCGAGGCTGCGTGAATTGGGCGTGCACGTGGTGGACAACCCCGCCCGCATCGGCGAAACCGTTCAGCAGGTCATCGCAGCACGGCGCAAAAGCGCCTGAGTAACACGACCGCGGCGCGCCGACTGACTCAAGCGCGCCGCGGAAACTGCAAACGGAAAAAATCTACGGCCGCGGTGGCGGGCCTGGCGGATTGCGAACTGGCACAAGGAACACGTCGTCCCGCAGTTCGCCGCGGATTGCGGTGTTGTTGCGAATCACATCCGCGAGCGTGGTGGATCGAACCTCGTCGAGTTCCATCCGCGTCAGCACACGTTCGTACCAGAACCGGTCGCCCATGCGCAGGGCCTCGAACTGTGCGCTGAGGATCGTGCGCACCAGCTCACCGACCATCGCACCTTCGACGTGGGTCTCGGCCAGACCGCCAACCCACAGATCGACCTCGTCGACACTCGCATAGGCCTCGGCCAGGCGCGCACGCACCCGCGGATCGTCACTGATCTCGTCGAAGCTTGCCTTGCGCGCCAGCCCCATGGCCTCGCGCATGTCGTTGTAGGTAGGCAGACCGTGGTCGCGACCGCGCTGGATGTTCAGCGACGCCAGATCGAAACCGCCCGCGCCAGGCGCGCCGAACAGGAAGTTGCGCACGTCGTCGACGACGAACGGATCGATTTCCTGACAGCGCTGCATGGCGAGTCCGCGCAGCAGCGGTTCGATGCCGCCCTCGTCGGTCAGTCGCGATGGTGAGAAGAACGCGTCGCGCAACGGCAGATGACCCTCGGCAATCTCGCGCCCGCGCGCATCCAGGCGCAGGATCTGTGGACTCAGCGCGCTATGTCCGAACCGATAGGCGGCCGTCGAGAATTCATTGCGAATCGCGCCGTCAACCTCCATGACATAGCCTTCATACGGTCCGAGCGCGTCGGGCCCGAGCAACAGCGGCAGGAACTCGTTGTAGGTAATCGATTGCATCAAGGCGCCGACCATGCGCCGCGCGCGCTGATAGATGGCCTCGTCGTTCAGGAACCGGTTGCCAGCGCGAATCCGGTCGGCCTGACGGTTGTGTTCGCGCACAAACAGGGTGTGCATGACCGTAAGCCCGACCTGCTCGTTCGCACGCACATCGCCGGCCACAAACAGCGCGTCGCTGGTACCGCCGGCGTTGGAGAGTCCGTCGACATTGAACGGCAGCAGGTTGCCCGCGCTGGTCTTCAGCCGCCCGGTGCCGTCCAGCGTGCGCAGCGCACGCGCGCGCGCATCGTCCGATCCGTACACGTTGGACGCATCGATCCAGCCGGTGATCTCGTTGACCTGAATACGCGGTGTATCCGCATCCACACCGGACTCCGCCGCGTAGAGCGAACGGTTGAACGGGATCGTCGCGCTGCCCGTGGCGTCCGGATCGAAAAACGGGTCGCCCACGGGCACGCTGATGTCGGCCGACTCGGGCGGGTCCGTACCATCGGTCAGATCGAGGTCGTGATCCAGGAACTGGCCCCATTGCCAGAGGAAATCGCTGGCGCCGCGCGCGTTGACGCGGCTCGAATCCTGGGCGGCGACGATGTTGCTGATCTCGCGCGCGCCGAGCCGCGAACTGCCGGCCAGCGTGGAGATGCCGTCGCCGTAGTCGCTGGCGGCGAACCGGTGCAACGGCGTGCCGGCGGCACCGATGGTCGGATCCATTGGATGATTGCCGCTGCCGTCGATCGACCGGATCGCCGAGCGCAGGTTGAGGTCGGCGGGCGCCGCCGGCATGCGCTGGATGCGCAACACCGGCGACACACCGGGGTTGGGCGCATTGCCGTCGGCCTCGCGCAGCATATCGGCGCCTTCGGGGACGATCTGGGCCGAGGCCGCGATGGACAGCCCCAGTGCGGCCAGCAGGGTCGAGTGTTTGAGAATTCGGGTAACGATCATATCGTGTGCTCCGTATTGGACGATGCGCGGATCAGAACGGCCGTGGGCAGCGCGGCGGCGGATGCGCCCTGGACGCCGGGGGCCCGGCCTGCGGGCCGGGCGGCGGTGGCGCATCGAACTCCGCAGCGGTCAGCGCGCCATCGCCGTCGGTGTCGAACCACTGGAAATCCCGCACCATGGTCCGGCGCCGGCGTTCAGCCCAGAACGCGGCGAATTCGCCGATGGTCAGCCCCCCGTTCTGATCACGATCATGTCGCTGGAACCATGTTGTGCGTTCCGCTTCGGCGGCGCAAGCTCCGGGCACATTCGGCCCGTGGGCGGACGCCATGGCCGCCGCCAGCGCAAGCAGGCTTGTGGCAATCTGCATGTCGGTTTCCTCCGTCGCTGCCGGCCCACGCCGGCCACGCTGCACACGCTACGCCGCGATTGGGGCGCAGCGATGATGAAATCGCGCAGAAATCGCGGAGTCCGCGGCCCAAATATGCAGACAGCGTGGAGCTTTTCGCACTGATGTGATCGACTTGGCAACTTCGCGCTAGGCTTGTCGCGTGGCCATGCAACTGTCCCTGCGCAAGAAGCTGTTCGGCGGCATTCTGCTGTCCAACGCACTGATCATCGTGCTGGTCGCACTGCTCGCGCAGTGGAACCTGCGGCGTGACTTCGAGGCGTTTCTGTTTCAGCAGGAGTCGCGCCACCTGCCCGTCGTGGCCGAGGAACTCGCGCGGCTGTATGCGGCCGGCGACGGCTGGCTGATCGTGGTGCGGCGCCCGCATATCTGGCACGGCGTGCTGGAGGCCCTGGGCAGCGGCCGCACCGACCGGCTGGAACTGCGCGTACCGCATGCCCCGCCCTGGCCCGGCGGCGGACCGCCACCCTACCCCGGACCGTCCAGACCGGACCCTCAGCCCCCGCATCCCCAGTCCGGCGAACTCCCTGACGCAAGTGAGCCGTCGCGGCGCTTTCGACTCGATCATCCGCCCCGGCCGCGGTTCCTCGACCACGACGGCGGCCCGCCGCCCGGCGGGTTCCCGCCGCACCGCCCGCCGCCGCGCGGACGACCGGACTGGCGCGATCCGCGACCATCCGGCCCCGGCGACACCGGATTGCGAAACGCAGCGCCGGCCGACCCTGGCCTATTGAAGGTGCAATGGCGTCCGGACGACGCCCCCGCCCCGGACTGGGCCCCGCCGCCCGTCCCGCCGCCACAGGTCAGTGACCACCCGGACGCGCGCGGTCTCAGCGCCCGCCTGCAGTTGCTGGACGCGGATCGCCAACGACTGCTCGGCCCGGATCGCCCCGCGGACACCCGTGCAGTCGAGCAGGCCATCGCGCTCGCCGGCAAGACCGTTGGCTGGTTGGTGCTGCATCCGTTCGACTCGCTCGACGACGAACTCGCGGAGGAATACGAGTCGACCCAGCGGCGCAACCTGTGGATCATCGCCGCGTTGGCATTCCTGGCCACGAGCCTGATCGCGACCCTGCTGGCCGATCATCTGCTGCGCCGTCTCGCGCCGGTGTCCACGGGCGCACGCCGGCTCGCCGGCGGTCACTACGACGTGGAACTGGACACGCGCGGCGGTGACGAACTCGCGCGCCTGGCAATGGATTTCAACCGCCTCGCCGCGACGCTGCGCGAGACCGAATACACCCGCCAGCAGTGGGTTGCCGACATCGCGCACGAGCTGCGCACGCCGCTGGCGGTGCTGCGCGCCCAGCTCGAGGCCGTCCAGGACGGCGTGCGCACCAACGATGCCGGCGCCGTGCAGACGCTGCTCGACGAGGTCCATCGGCTGTCGCGACTGGTCGGCGACCTCTATCAGCTTTCCATGTCCGACCTCGGCGCGGTCGACTACCGGATGCAGCCGGTCGACCTCGCCGCGCTGCTCGCCGACGCGCTGGATCGCTTCGACGAGCGCCTCGCGCAGGCCGAAATCACGCTGCATGCGGACGGCGAACACTGGCCGGCCGTCACAATCGAGGGCGACGCCACGCGGCTCGACCAGCTGTTCACGAATCTGCTTGAGAACAGCGCCCGCTATACCGATGCCGGTGGCCGGCTGGAGATCGAACTACAGGCATTCCCGGGTTTCGCGCGCATCGCGTTTCGCGACTCCGCGCCCGGGGTTCCCACCGACGCATTGCCGCGACTGTTCGACCGGCTCTACCGCGTCGAGCGTTCGCGTTCGCGCGCGCACGGCGGATCCGGCCTCGGACTCGCGATCGCGCGCAACATCGTCTTCGCGCACGGCGGTACGATCCGCGCCGCGGCCTCGGCGCTCGGTGGCGTCGAGATCATCATCGAGCTACCACGCGCCGGCGCGGTCCACCGACCGGATTCCGCCCAATGACCGCGAATGGGTCCACGGCACGCATCCTGATCGTCGAAGACGAGCACAAGCTCGCCCAGATACTCGACGAATACCTGGTCATGGCCGGCTTCCGCTGCGAGCAGATGCACACCGGCAGCGGCGTGATCGAACGCGCGCGGACCAGCCCGCCCGCGCTGATCCTGCTCGACCTCATGCTGCCCGGTGTCGACGGGCTGACGATCTGCCGCGAGATTCGCGCGTTCAGCAGCGTACCGATCATCATGGTCACCGCACGCGTCGAGGAGATCGACCGGCTGCTGGGGCTGGAACTCGGCGCGGACGATTACATCTGCAAACCCTACAGCCCGCGCGAGGTCGTCGCGCGCGTGAAGGCCGTGCTCCGTCGCGCCGCAACGCCGGGCGCCCCGGACCGCGTTGCGGTAATCGACGGACTCGGCATCGACCGCGAGCGATTCAGCGCCAGCCTGGACGGTGAAAAGCTCGACCTCACGCGCGTGGAATTTCGCCTGCTCGAGGCGCTCGCCGAGATCCCGGGCCGGGTGCTGAGTCGCGCACAGCTGCTCGATCGAATCTACGATGACCACCGCGTCGTTGCCGACCGCACCGTCGACAGTCACATCAAGAACCTGCGCCGCAAGCTCGACGCGATCCGCCCCGCTGCGCCGCTGATCGGCTCGGTCTACGGCGTCGGCTACCGCATCGAAACCTGATCGCCGGCCCCGGCCCGAACCACTGCGCGGCCAATGCGGCTGATGCGCAAGTCCAAGCGGCCCGGTATGCTTTTGCGGTGATCATCCAAGCATCCACTACGCCCCGGCGCGCGCCGCAGCCACAGGTCGAGATCGCCAAGGCGGGGGTCGACGACCTCGACCGCATCGTCGAGATCGAGAACGCCAGCTTCGCGCTCGATCGCCTGTCGCGCCGCAGCCTGCGCTACCTGCTGACGCGCGCCCATGCGGACACCCTGGTGGCCCGCCTGGATGGCGTCATCGCCGGCTACGCCACGGTGCTCTACCGCAGTGCGACCTCGCTCGCGCGGCTGTATTCCATCGCCACCGATCCCGACTGGCGCGGTCATGGCGCAGGCGCGCGCCTGATCGAGGCCGCCGAGGCCGCGGCGATGGGTCGTGGCGCGGTGGAAATGCGTCTGGAAGTGCACCCGAAAAATGACCGCGCGATTGGACTTTATCGCGCCCACGGCTACACGCATTTCGACGACCTGCCCGACTACTACGAGGATCACGCCACCGCGCTGCGTTTCCAGAAGGTGCTGCACCCGCCGGACGCCCCACGCGCGCTCGGCGTGCCGTACTACGAGCAGACCCTGGATTTCACCTGCGGACCGGCGGCGTTGATGATGGCAATGTCCGCGCTGGACCCCGATCTCGAACTCGACCGCATGCTCGAGCTTCGACTGTGGCGCGAGGCAACGACCATTTTCATGACGACCGGCCATGGCGGCTGCGGCCCGATGGGGCTGGCGCTCGCGGCCGTGCATCGCGGCTTCGGCGTCGAGGTCTGGATTCGCTCACCCGGCACCCTGTTCGTGGACTCCGTGCGCAACGACGACAAAAAGGAAGTCATGCGCATCGTGCAGACGGACATGGAAAACGAACTCGCACAGGCCGGCGTGCCGATTCGCTACATGCACATCGGCATCGGCGACATCCGCGATGCCATCGACCGCGGCGCGATGGTACTGCTGCTGATTTCGTCCTGGCGTCTGTATGAAGAGCGCTTCCCGCACTGGGTCGTCGTCACCGGCTTTGGCGATCGACACGTCAGCATCCACGATCCATATGTCGACTACGAACGCAACCGCAGCGTGAGCGATTCGGTCAACCTGCCGATTCCGATCGAAGAATTCGCCCGCATGCTGCGCTACGGCCGTGCCGATCAACAGGCCGCCGTGATCATTTACCCATCCGTGAAGGAGAACTGAACCGATGGCACGCCCGATCGTCGTCATTGAACGACACTCGGATTGGCCGGACCCGCCGGCCGGAATCAACTGCATGTCAGCAAAGGACTATCTGACCTCGACCGAACTCGCGGCGAGCACCGATATCCAGATCATCAATCTGAGCCGCAACATGCGCTATCAGGGCATCGGCTACTACACCTCGCTGCTGGCCGAGGCACGTGGCCACCGCGTGCTGCCGTCGGTCGCGACCATGCTGACGTTGACCAACCGGCGCATCTACGACCTGGAACTGGATGACCTCGACGAACTCGTTGAACGTGCGGTCGGCCGCGCACACCGCGGCAAGGACGCCGATCGCTTCACGCTCGACGTGTTCTTCGGCCAGTGCCCGCAAAGCGAACTCGAGGACCTCGCACGGCAGCTGTTCGAAGCCCTGCCCGCGCCACTGCTGCAAGTGGAGTTCCGCCGTTCGCCCGGCTGGCAGATTCAGAGCGTACGGGCGATTGCCGTGCACAAGCTCAGCGCCCCGCAGCGCGCGGCGTTCGATCATGCATTGCAGAAATTCCTGCGCCGGCGCCGCGACAAGGCACGCCCGCGCGCCAGCTATCGCTACGACATGGCGATCCTGCACAACCCGAAAGACCCAATGCCTCCGACCGACAAGGGCACGATGAAGCACTTCATCCGCGCCGGGCGCCAGCAGGGTCTGGACGTGGAACTCATCGAGCCGCGCGATTATGGTCGACTGGCCGAATACGACGCGCTGTTCATCCGCGACACCACGCGTATCGATCACTACACCTACCGCTTCGCACGCAAGGCGGAATCGGAAGACATGGTGGTAATCGATGACCCGACCTCGATCCTGCGCTGCACCAACAAGGTGTTCCTCGACGAGCTGCTGTCGGCCAACGGGGTTCCGCGGCCGCGCTCGCGCATTCTCTACAAGAGCGATGGCGCACGCGTGGTGCGTCAAGTCGAGTCGGGCTTCGGTTATCCAGTCGTTCTGAAGCTGCCGGACAGCGCATTTTCCGCGGGCGTGTTCAAGGCGTCAAATGCCGCGGAACTGAAGGCCATCACCGACCAGTTGTTCCAGCGCTCGGACCTGATCCTCGCCCAGGAATGGCTGTACACCGAGTTCGACTGGCGCGTCGGCATCCTGAACCGCACGCCGCTGTATGTCTGCCAGTACTTCATGTCCAAACGGCACTGGCAGATCATCAAGCATCGCGACGACGGCGCCGTGCAGCAGGGCGGCTACAAGGCATGGCAGGTCGGCGATGCACCACCCACGGTCGTCGCCGCTGCGCTGAGCGCCGCGAACCTCATTGGCGACGGGCTTTACGGCGTGGACGTCAAGGAAACCGCCGACGGCGTGTATGTCATCGAGGTCAACGACAACCCCAGCATCGAGTCCAGTGTCGAGGACGGCATCCTCAAGGGTGAGTTGTACAACGTCATCATGCGCGAGTTTGTGCGCAGGCTTGACTTGCGCACCCTGCCGCATTGACGTGTCGGCAGGCGACGCTTTGCACCGAACCCCGCAAGATCGCCGGCAACACGCTCTTGGCTGACGATCTGGTTTGGCGGCGACCATCGACAAATGAGCCATGAAAAACATTCTCAGTGACTTTGCACAGAAGAACGAAGAACTCATTTCCGAGCACGGACCTTGGACCGCCCATGATGTCTATCTCGGCGATGGCGTTTACACGCTTCCTACCCGGAATGAAAACTTTCCGTTCAGGCTGAAGAAGATTCTTCAAGCTACGTTCGACATTTGTAACGCATCTCCCGCCGACCTAACAGTTCTGGATCTAGGGTCCCTTGAGGGCGGTGTCGGGATCGAATTTGCCAGGCATGGTTGCAAAGTAACGTCGATCGAGGGACGCATGGCAAATCTGCGCAAAGGGGAACTGGCCAAAGAAATGCTCTCTCTTGGGAACATTTCTTTTTATCTCGATGATGTTCTCAATGTGTCAACAGAAAGGTACGGTAAGTTTGACGTAATTCTCTGCTTGGGCCTGCTTTATCACATCGACTCCAGCAAACTCTTCGGATTCGTGCAAAATCTACAACGCATGTGTGATCGAGTGGTCATTTTTGACACACATATTTCCACTGAAGATGACAACATTGAAGAGATTTACCACAACGGCCGACAGTACTCTGGCGCCCACAGAATGGAACATGCCCCAAACGCTACCGATGTCGAAAAGCACAAACAGAAATGGGCCTCGCTGCACAATAATTTTTCATTCTGGCCGACTTTTTCGTCCTTGACCAACATGCTGGCGGATGTCGATTTCACATCTATTCTTGAAATACATCACCCATACCATATTTCGTACAAGAATCGTCTGATGCTAGCTGCCATATGCGGCACAAGTCGTTCTCCGCATTTTCCGGAAGAGACCCTAAACACCGTTAATCTCGCGAGGCGTCCGGAGCAAATTTCGGCGCCGCAGAGCACATGGGGCATGGCAGGAAACCGGAGCAAAGGGCTCGTTACGCGGACCTTATTAAACCTATATCGCCGGATGAAGGGAAGGCAATAGGGCGCAGAGTCAGCAAACTGAACCTGAAGATCCGTCGACTCGATTGCGGCTGCGACGGTTCGCGTGGAACGTGTAGCGGAGGTCTGACGAACGAACGCCGCGCATGCGACGAAACAACGGTTCCGCTCTCCATCAGCATCGCGCCAATTGGCAACACCATCCTTCGCCTACGGAGGCATGATCACGGTTCCGCAAGCCGTTCACCGGAGACGAGGTTTGCGTGTCCAATCCTTCGGCCGACCGATCCCTTCAGCCAGCAAAGGCCATTGCCCTGGCCAAGCGAAGCATGCGGCTTTGTGTGCGTATAGGCGCGACAGCCAGCATTGTCGAGGCAAGCCTGTCGGCAACGGGCCTGTATCTGCCAGACATCCCTGAAACTCAGAACGTCTATATCCCCGCCGGGCAGATCCACATTGTTATAGGTTTGAAATCGGCTATCCAGTTCTTGCAATTTTGCATCGGTGAAGGACTTGTCCGCGACATCGATGACTTTTTCCCTGTCCTGATAGATGCACCAAAAATAATCGCCGCCTGCCCAGACCCTGCCGGACTCGGTGTACTGCGCCAGGAATCTCGCATCATGGTAGAGCACGGCGGAGCCCGGCACGCTGGGGCTGCTGCAACTGTTCCGATTTGAAATGATGATGACGTAACGGGGCTTTTTGCTGAAAAAGTAGTTCGCATACCCGGCGCCGATCTTGCGCGTGTATCCACCGGGAAGCTCGGCGATATCCCTGGTGACGAGCCCCAGAAGGTCCAACACCGGATAGTTGGTACGGTAGCCAACCTCGCCAATATCCCCGAGGGCAATAGTGCCTTCCACACGATCCCGGCCGAACGCATTCTCCTGTGCTTCAAACCATTTTGCCGTGCGCTGCGCATGAAGATCCCATTCCGCCTCGGCAGTCCGGAACACCGCCGCGTCGCTCTGATACTGACCGATCATCTGTAACGCAACGACCAGGACAAACGAAACTGCGCCATAAAGCAGAGCTGGAACTCGGGAGTCAAGCAACCCCCGAAGTGCCGCATCGCTCAGCAATGCCAGAAGCGGCAACACCGGGACAAAAAAGCGAAACAATGGCATCCAGTCGCCGCCAACCAGCACGAAATATGCGCATGGGTATACCGTCAAAAGTGCAAGCGCAAGGAGCCGTCGATTGTTTTCGGTGAATGCAACAACCAAGCCGAATAGCGCCGACAGCGCCAACAACCCCTCATGGACGAAGAAGTTGCTTACATAATCAAGACCAGCATTGAATTGTTGTGTGATGTCGCCGGTCTTCGCATGCAGCGTGTTCGGCAACCACTCGCCGTAATAGTTGGAGCGCCAGATTGCCTGGGCCAACAACGGAACCAGGAACACCCCGCCACGCAACAGGTTTCGCCGGCCAAACATCGCCGCGGGCAATAGAACTGCCGTTATCACGCACAGACCCACCAGGACGACGCCCGGCAACAGCGCCCCGGCGCTCGATGTTTCACCAAGGTGGAGCGTCCACGGCACCAGTCCCGCAATGAGACACAGCGCAATCGTGAGGACCTTGAGACGCAGATCCGGTTTCGACAGCACGGCCATGCGCGCACCCCCTAGAACGCCTTTGCCGGTCATGCCAAGCATCAGCAAGCCCAAAAACATGGGGGCTTCCGGGCGAGTGAGGCCGGCCGCTGCAAAAATCAGCGCTGAACCGACAACCGATAATTCCTGCTCCTGCTCCTCAAAGAAGCGGTGTGTGCCGGCCAGAATCAGACCGGCGAACATCGCCGACTCGATACCCTGAACCGCATAGCCGGTAAAAACCAGGCTTCCGGCGACTATCCAGGTCGCGACAACTGGCGCTCGTTCCAGCGGCTTGATGCGAACGGCCAACTGGTAGGTGAAATAGAGTGCGACAAACGCAAATGCCGCGCCCAACAGTTTGGAAAACAATTCAACGTCAATACCGATCTTGATGGCCAGCGCCAGCAGCAACGTCCACAGCAGATTGGTGTAACCCTCGACATACTCGCCGGTGTTATAGACCAGGCCGTGCCCGTCGGCGAGGTTGCGCGCGTAACGAAAGGAAATATAGGCATCGTCAACCGTGAACGACTGGAAGCTCGCCATGCAGATGGCGGCAAGAATTGCGGGCAAACCGAGCCCAATCAGGAGGTGACTACGCGCTGTGCTGACCATCTCCCCTGCCCGACTCGATCAGCCAGCCGCGCTCGCGCCAATCATGACCGCGACGCGGTGCCACGAATCCGCGGGGTCGGCGACGTAAACGACAGTCTCTCGGCTGTCGACGTCAATCGTCACGGACAGGTCTATGACCTCTAACCGAACGGCGGTGGTCAGCCGGGCCGCGCCAACGACCTCGTCGCGTACCGGATCGATCCGAGCGCCTTGCCACATTGCCGCGTTTTATCCCAACTAACGCCGTCTGCCAGCGACCAATTTATCTTGTAGTTCGCGCAGCTCATCCCACCTTCCAGCCGCCGCCAATGCAGCCTGCTCAGCCCATGTCGCCGGATCGGCCACATTGAAGGCCGCGCCACCGCCCAATAGGACATCGCGCAGCCGCGATGGATCCGCGTTTGAAAGATCGGCATAAGAGCTTACTCCCGCTGTTTGTAACAGCGCGGAAATTTTCGGACCGATTCCTTCGATTTTCGTCAGATCATCTCGTCTTGGCTCCGGCGCGCCGCCTGCCATTTCCCTAGCGGTCTTTTCCAGAAGGCCCATGAATTCCATTGCTTCGTAGTGCCTGCCCGCTTCAAAGTTACTGTGCACCGGTGCGAGGGGCACGAACAAGTCATGATCGTGGCCAACCCCCTTGAACCACACCGCGATGACATAGCAGGCCGGCGCGCGCAATAGATTGACCTCGTAGTCCTTTTCTACTACCGCGTCATGTTCATGTATTTGCTCATAAAGCGCGACGAAGTTGTCCACATGGCTGCCCCGGTTAATCAGGTGAAAGCTATGTGTAGCGTTGTCTTCATCTACGCCTATTTCAGCGACGTGAGTCTGATTGTCTTCTCCGCGAAAAACGTATCTCCACGCGGAAAGTTGAGCCGCCCCCAAACCTTTCCCCGAGAGCAGGTCATCACTACCAATGTAGTACACCTTATGTGGAGTAAGCGCCGAAGGGTCATTGGCATCCAGCCGAGCCCCTGCCAGGCTTTCCTGCAAAACCACAAAACTTTGTGCCGGTGCGGTTGAATTTTTCAGTGCCATGTGGATTCTCCGCGGTTAGGCGTGTGGCTGTGTGAGGTAATAATCCGTAACGACACCATTCTGGTATTTGTAGTCTTTTCCCGTTAGGTCCTTATAACTCATCAGACTGATCCCAAAAAAAGGATCATCCAAGACGACCATGTCATTGGATTTTGAAAAAAAGCCGATCAGCACAAGAAAGTGCCCTGATTTATTCTTGTATTCTATTCTTATGCCTACGGGTCGCCACCGTTGAATCTGTTCCTTGAATCCATCGAAAGACAGGGATGGTTGGCATTTGGACAAGATTCCAAGCTTACTCAATGCCTCATCCAGGTAGTACCAGAACCCGCATTCGGCCTTGGGATCGCAACAGGACCCCCCCTCCTCCAATTCATACTCTTTGTCCGGATTTTGGCTTTTTTTCGGGATTCTCTTTTTCCTGACTGGATCCCTCATCAAATCCGTCGCCAACCCGCATTGAGTCACGGTGGACAACGGGTTGTAGAAATTGTCTATCGAGGTGGAAACACCTGACCAGCACCACTGATCGGTATGCTGGTATTGCGTATATAACGGTAGAACCATCGGAAGACTCTCCGAAACGATTTTCTGATCTTTCGGAACATGGTTCTTCCAATGTGACAAGTCCTCACAGGTGTCCGTGCCAGTGCCATTTAACTCCCAAAATCCGATGCAATTTTGGCTGTTGAAGACAGATTCTTTATTTTCAGGATAGAGAATATGGTTTGTATGATTTATTACCGTTTTTGCATCCAACGCGGTGTCCCATATCGCCACCTTCCGGACTACTCCGCCGTACTCTTCTGAAATAGGGCCTGGAAACAGTTTGCCGATATTGAGCTGGTTGTTAGTTTTTACATCAATTGGCCCATTGGTGGCCGATTGACCCACCAGGTTTCCATTGAGATACAGTTTGCACACGCCATTTCCATCCCTGACGGCGGTTACATTGTGGGAAAGCTCCTTAAAAACATCACCGGCCGTCCGTATTTCCCACGCCCCACTTTGCCAAGGCTTGTCAATGTACCGGCTATCGATTGGCGCTCGAACCTCACAACTGTTTCCATCGGCGCCTTTTAGCGAAAACACCACCAAGCAATCGTCATCCGCGTTGTTGGTCGATCCATCCGGAATGATTGACAATTCCCAGCCTGCGTTGTTTTCCGTCTCGTGCGTCGTCATGCAGGACACGATATTTCCAGTTGCTATCACATTACGCCTCTTCAACTCGCCGCGAACAAAGGAGCTTCTTATAACGCGGCTCGTAACGACGGCCATTACAGTAAACGGTGATTTCTGAAATCCATATCTGGACGGTATGGCGTACGTTGGAAGCTCTACTTTTCGAATGACGTTGTGCAGTGTGTCGGCGATATACAGGTTTCCGCGACTGTCCAGTGCAATACGACTTGGTCGGCCCAGCGACGCTTTATCGGCTTGCCCACTGTCTCCGGTATTTTCACTCTTGCCATTTCCAGCGATTGTGCTGATCTTGCCCTCACGGTCAATCATGCGAACGCGGTAGTTCCCTGTGTCTGCAATGTAGAGCGTGTCGTCTCTGTCTAAGGCGATACCCCAGGGTGTTTTGAGCTTGGCCGCAGTGGCGAGCCCACCATCTCCAGAAAAGCCCCAAGTGGGCGTGTCGTCCGCCATTTCCAGTCCTGCGACACGACTGATGTTACCTTTCGCGTCTACCTTCCGGATGCAGTGATTACCGGTGTCCGCAATAAACAGATTGTCCTGACTATCAATGGCAATGCAGGCCGGGTGAAACAATTCCGCCTTTGTCGCCGGCCCGCCGTCGCCACGAGAACCGGCGGTATGTTTTCCAGCATAGGTGCTGACTTTCCCGGTCTTTCCATCCAGCTTTCGTATCCTGTGATTGCAGGTGTCCGCTATATAAAGATTGTCGTTGCTGTCAAAGGCGATGCTCATCGGGAAGTTCAGCCTGGCTTTATCGCCTTTTTCATCGTCGCCGGCGAAACTGCCATAGAACTGCTCTACCTCATCCTGCACACCCGTGCCCACATAGGTTGAAATCCTGCTGTTTAGTAGTTCGACTTTGCGAACGTTATTCAGGGTCAGGTCGGAAAAGTACACGCTACCGGCGCTGTCAAAAGCGATTCCCAGCGGGGCGCCAATTTGGGCATCATGAGCAGCCCCTCCGTTGCCGGTATAACCGATCACACCCGTCCCCGCGAATCGACTGACGTTGCCGTTGCGACTCACTTTGAGGATTCTGGACACCCCGTCTGTGACATACAGATTGTCATTTTTGTCGATCGCGATTCCATTCAAGTTGATGACATCTTTCCTGTCCTTGAGCACTGTTGAAATCATCGCAGGCGCAACACGCATCATGAATCTCCATCATTGCCTTGTTAACCAATCAAGTAACCGAGCGAGCGAGACTTAACAGATTGTTGAAAAAGGCCCATCCATGGCCTTTTCAACATCGCAACCGAAAAGCGCGGTTTTTGGTTGCTCACGAAAATCAAATACTTGCGTGTTCAATTTTCGAGCGAGACGTCCATGTCTCGCGATATCAGGCTGTTGAAATGGGAATTTCAACAGCATGTTAATGGCTGCATTTAGTTCGAACCACTCTCGGCGGCGACTCCAGCTCGACCCAACGTTACCGGGATCACTTTTCAGGCCGATTTAACCAGCTACAATCAAGCAGACGCAACCGAAGTCTGAAAAAAGCCCGTTGGAGAGTCCCTGGCTTGTGCCACCCAAGCCGTAGCGTGGGTTCAAGCGCACTCCGCGTTGACCTGGACTCAGCCAGCCGCGCTCGTGCCGGTCATGACCTCGATACGGTGCCGCCATTCTTTCGGGCCGGTGACGTGTACTGAAATACCACGACTGTCGACCGCGACGGTCACCGGCATGTCCTTCACCTCGAATTCGTAGATCGCTTCCATGCCGAGGTCGGCGAACGCAACGGTGCGCGCCGCGCGGATCGCCTGCGAGACGAGAAACGCGGCACCGCCAACCGCCATCAGGTAAACGGCGCCGTGCTCGCGAATGGACTCTACCGCCGCCGGGCCGCGTTCGGCCTTGCCGACCATGCCAATCAGACCGGTTCGGCCGAGCATCATGTCTGTGAACTTGTCCATGCGCGTTGCCGTGGTCGGTCCGGCGGGCCCGACGACTTCATCGCGCACCGGGTCGACAGGGCCAACGTAATAGATAAAACGGTTGGTGAAGTCCACGCCCTCGGGCAGGCCCTGACCGCTGTCGAGCAGCTCCTTGATGCGCTTGTGCGCGGCATCACGGCCGGTCAGGAGCTTGCCGGACAGCAGCAGGCGTTCACCGGGCCGCCAGCCCTGTACGTCCTCGCGCGTGACGGTATCGAGATTCACGCGCCGTGCATCGTCGCTCGGCGCCCAGCCGACGTCGGGCCAGTCATCCAGACTCGGCGGTGTGAGCAGGGCCGGTCCGCTTCCGTCCAGCGTGAATTCCACATGCCGTGTCGCCGCACAGTTCGGGATCATCCCGACCGGCAGGCTCGCGGCGTGTGTCGGATATTCACGAATCTTCACGTCCACGACGGTCGTGAGCCCGCCGAGCCCCTGCGCACCGATCCCGAGCCGGTTCACGCGCTCGAAGATCTCCAGACGCAGTTCCTCGACCAGCGTACTCGGCCCGCGCGCCATCAGCTCGTGCATGTCGATCGGCTCCATCAGCGCCTCCTTCGCGAGCACCATGGCCTTCTCCGCGGTACCACCGATGCCGATGCCGAGCATGCCGGGCGGACACCAGCCCGCCCCCATCGTCGGGACGGTCTTCTCGACCCAGTCCGCAATGGAGTCCGACGGGTTCAGCACCACGAACTTCGACTTGTTCTCGGAGCCCCCGCCCTTCGCCGCGAGCGCGACTTCAAGATGATCGCCCGGCACGAGTTCGGTGTGGATGATCGCCGGGGTGTTGTCGCGGGTGTTCGCCCGCCGGCCGAACGCGGGGCTGACCACCGAGGCGCGCAGCGTGTTGTCGGGGTGGGTGTAGCCGCGCCGCACGCCCTCGTTGATCATCTCGGCCAGCGAGCGACGGCCCTCGAAGCGCAGGTTCATGCCGACCTTGAGAAACACGACCACGATGCCGGTGTCCTGGCAGATCGGCCGGTGGCCGGCCGCGCACATCCGCGAGTTCAGCAGAATCTGTGCCAGCGCGTCCTTTGCGGCCGGGGACTGTTCCGCGGCCCAGGCCCGGCCGATGGCCTGGATGAAGTCGCGCGGGTGGTAGTAGGAAATGAACTGCAGGGCGTCGGCGACGCTCTGGATCAAGTCGTCTTCGCGGATCGTGGTGGTCATGCTGGCGGTCTGTCTGGCAGGTTCACGGGGCGGGAGGTCCGGTGGTCTTGTGCAATGCCAAAATCATAGCCTGCCCGCGGCCGATTGCACGCGGCATCATCGATTCCGACGCGCCTCGCGTCCCCGCGTCAACCGAAACGCGATACCCCGTCACGCCTTTTGTGCAAGAATCGCCCGCAAAGGACCGGCGCACCGCAGCGCAGAGCACAGCGGTCGCGACCGGCGCCATTCCGCCAACTCAAACTCCGGCCAGACTCACACAGGGGACATCATGAGCGTAGCCGCCCAGACCGAAATTCCCGACGATTCCGTTTCGTATTCCTTCAAGCTCGACGCCCACGATCCATACGAGGCCGCCGGCCTGCTCGAGGCCCTGCCTGATCCCGTCGTCGTCAAGGTACTGAGCGGACAGCCCGCCGAACGCACGCAGGCAATTCTGGACAACTTCGCGCGCAAGCGGCGCGAGGCAATCGTCGCTGCCCTTCCCGTCGGCTTCGTCGAACGCGAGTGGCTGGAGAGCGCCTTTCCCGAAAGCAGCGTCGGCCGGCTCATGGCGCCGGCGATCGCGCAGTTTTCCCCCGACATGACCGTGGCCGACGCGGTCAGCGAAATGCGCGGCATGCTGAACAAGGGTTTCTTCAGCTACGGCTATGTCGTCGACACCGAGGGTCGACTGCTCGGCGCGCTGGTGATGCGCGACATGCTGCTGGCCTCACCCGATGCGAAGCTCGAAGACATCATGATCCGCAAGCCGTTCTCGCTGCGCCCGGAAATGCCGCTGGTGGATGCCATGAAGGTCGTGCTCGACCGGCATTACCCTGATTACCCGGTCGTCGACGAGGCGGGTCATCTGCTCGGCGTCGTGCGTGGCGAGACGCTGTTCAAGGCGCAGACCGTCGAGATCAGCGCCCAGGCCGGCAGCATGGTCGGTGTCGACAAAGAAGAACGCATCAACACGATCTGGGGTCGCTGTTTCAAACTGCGCCATCCGTGGTTGCAGCTGAACCTGTTCACGGCCTTCCTGGCGGGCGCCGTGGTCGGCATCTTCCAGGACACGATCGACAAGATCGTCGTGCTCGCGGCGTTCCTGCCCGTGCTCGCGGGTCAGGCCGGCAACACGGGCTGCCAGTCGCTCGCAGTCACCCTGCGCGGCCTCACGCTGGGCGAACTCAAGGGCGG
Source organism: Chromatiales bacterium (assembly GCA_020445605.1). Lineage (NCBI taxonomy): Bacteria > Pseudomonadati > Pseudomonadota > Gammaproteobacteria > Chromatiales > Chromatiales bacterium. Next base: position 38,774 of record JAGRGH010000059.1, on the reverse strand, counting down.
TGGCATTGCGAAACTGATCAGCAAGGAGGCCTGGCTGGGGCTGCTAAACGGCGGGCTGGTTGGTGTCACGGCTGCGATCGGCATGTTCATCTTTGCGAACATGCAGGGCGATGAACGCGCGCTGACGCTATCCATCATCGTGTTCCTGGCGATGATCGGCAGCTGCGTGATCAGCGGCGTGTTCGGCGCGCTGGTCCCCGTAGTGCTGCGCAGGTTGGGCACCGACCCCGCAACGGCATCAAGCATCTTCGTGACAACCGCGACGGACGTCGCAAGCCTGAGTCTGCTGCTCGGCATCGCAACAATCATTCTGCTGTAAACAGACCTGCGGGCGGGATGCCGGCGCCAACCGGCATCCCGCAGTCCGCCCGCTGCGCGCTCGTTCGCACCGTATTCACGCCGCCGGCACGGCTTCCCGATCGATCCACACCGAGCGCGCGAACTGCGCGAGAAGACCCAGGCGGGAGCCACGCCACACCGACATGCGCGGCAGCTGAAAGCGGTCACTCCCGGGACCACTCGCGCCATACTCCGTGGTGACGGCACACTCAAAGCCCGCTTCAGCGACCAGCCGCGCATCGCGCGCGCCGTAATCGCTGCCGGCCTTGCCGTTCGGATACGCAAACGACCGCACCCGCTGCCCGATCAACCCTTCCAGTTCCGCCCTGGATTTCACGATTTCCCTGCTCGCGGCAGCGTCGTCAAGAACCCGCAGAATCGGGTGGTTCACGGTATGCGCACCAACCTCGACGCCATGCCCGTGCAACTGCGCCAGTTGACCGGCGTCCATCATGAGCCCCTTGGGCCACCTCACGCCTGCGATGGACACAAGCCGGCCCACCAGTTCGTCCCGTTCGGTCGCAGGCAGGTGTTTCCAGGCACGGATCAGTCGGAACTTGAGGTCGATGCGTTCGGCCAGCGAACCAATGGGCTCGACACCGAATCCGACCGGACGCAGATCAAGCTGCCTCCCCACAACCGCCCGCAGTGTCTCAACAATGCAATCGTTCCACATCACGCCGCCACCGACGAAACCGCTGGCAACGAACACCGTCGCCGGCAGGCCGAAGTCCGCGAGGATCGGGGCGGCGTGTTCGGCCGCGTCGCTGTATCCATCGTCGATGGTCAGGGCGACTCGCAGTCGGGAAGAATCATCATTCGCCATGGCGTTCACACCATCGGCCAGCGGCACCACGTCGAACAGCCGTGCAAGCAGGGCCATCTGGCGCTCGAAGTTCGAGCAGGTGACGAAGTCGCTGCAATACGGATCCGGTTCCGGGAGTACCCGGTGAAAACTCAGGATGATCAGCAACGGCGAGCGGCATCGACTCATGGACTTGACCGCCGCAGTTTGCTGCCACCGTCCGAGCCCGCGCGGGCGAAGATGTTCCGCCTGGGCAAGGCCTGCGTTTCGTTCACCCCGGCCGGCTCCTGCGTCCGCTCCACAATGGACCGCGTGATGACCAGAATCGCCAGCAGCGCATAATAGAGATCGAAGTACGCGAGACCGAGAAACACGCCACCCGCCGCATAGCCGATGCCCGCAACCTGGGTCATGCGCGCGAGATCGCGTGCCCACGCGAGATCCGGTCGATCCCTTGTTTTTCGAATGATCGCAGTTCCGTTGTACAGCCCGACAGACCCGAGCAGCAGGAACAGGAACAATCCTACATATCCATGCTCGCCCAGCATCTCAAAGTAGATGCTGTGCGCATCGCGGTAGTTTCTCGGATCCGGCGCGTACTGATAGAACAGCGCACGGTCGAACGCCCGGAATCCACCGCCCACCAGCGGTCGATCATTGGCGAGATGGAACGCAAACCACCATGCGTTGAAGCGTCCCTGCAGCGAGACGTCCTCCTCGTAGTTCTCGATGGTCTCGACACGCGAATACCATTTCTCGGGCAGAAACGCCAGGGTAAGCGGAATCGCGAGCGCCAGAGCGAGCACCAACCAGGCCTTCTTTCGAGTCTTTGCGATGAGAAACATGCCCATCACGGCCAACGCCACAATCGCGCCACGTGAGTACGAAGCGAGGATCGACAGGGCTGAAAGCCCCATGCCCACACTAAGCGCATGGATCATCCAGCGCTGTTTCACCTGGAGCTGAATGTAGCGCATCAGCGGCAACACCATGATCAGCGCCAGCGCAATGGAGTTGTTGCCGGAGATGAAACTGCCCTCCGGCCCCATGACCATGTAGTTGCCGCCGGTGCCCAGCACGAACACGCCACCTTTGATGCCGAAGAACGCGATCGAAAACGTTACAACAATTACATACAGGTGCAGCCGTTCCCGTGTGTTGATCAGCAGCAGTGTGATGAACGCAAACAGCTGAATCTTCATGGTGCGCGACCATTCCGGCCATGCGTTGTCCGGAACCAGCGCAAACACCGTGGTGATGCACATCCAGAGTATGAAGATGACCCAGATCACGATCACGCCATTGCGCGGGAACGACTTTTTCTCGCTCGAAAACAGCAGCGCCCCGAGCGTGGTCAGTGCGACGATCTGCGAGAATGGCATGGAATACGCAAAACCCCACGCCATCCGGTGGGGATTCATCAGTCCGAGCCAGGCCCAGGTCAGCACACCGATCCACGGCCTGCGCAGAATGACGGGCAGCAGTCCGAATACCACCGCCGTGAGGACAATGTCGCGCAACCCCATCAGACCACCTTGGCCGGACGACAGGCGACCAGCGCGCGCTTTTCGACCGCGCAATCCGTGATGATCTGCGTGCGCGAACCGGCGTGCCCGAGCCGACGAGCCAGCTCGCGCAGCGACGGATATCGCGCGTTGCAGAAGTAGCGCGGCACCCACTCGTACAGACCACTGCGCGTGACCAGCTTGCGAAATCCCATACGCAGCCCGTAGCCGGACCAGCGCTCATGATCGAACACCACCAAACTACCGCCCGGCGCAACATGTTCGTACATTCGCAGGCAAACAGCGAACTGCTCGGCGCGCGGGAGCTGCTGCACCAGATCGTAGGCATATACCAGATCGAACCCGGATTCGGTGCGCGACGGGAACGCATAGGCCGCAGGATCAAGCGCATCGCCAAGCTTGAGCTCGGCGGGCACTCCCGCATCGCGCAGCACCCGTCGGGCGGAACCGATCATCGCCGGCGTGAGGTCGAAGCCATGCAGTTGCCAAGACGCACCGGCGATCGCTGCGACCTCGCGCAGCCATGCACCGTTACCGCATCCGACCTCAAGCACCCGCCCGGAGCGTTCGGCCAGCAGCGGCGCGAGCACCCGCGCCGCAAACCCCACATGCTTGGGCGCATGGCGAAAGTCATCTGCATAGTCGCCGGACTCGATCGCTCGCGTGAAGCCCTCACGCTGTACGTCGCGCTGGGTCGCCGTCACGATGGATCACCGCCGGTCTGACGGCGCTTCCAGTCGCGCTCGAGCCGGCTCGCGCGCGCGAGCCCCAGCCGGGATCGCAACCTGCGCCAGCGACCGCCGCGATCGAGGAAGTACCAGAGTTCGAGGCCCTGCGCGCGCCAGCGTCCACGCCCGATCCGGACCGTTTCGTAATCCAGCCGTTCGAGCAGTCCACCCGCGATGGACTCGAATGCGCCCTGCTCCGCCGCACTGAGGTCCCCGCGCCAGCGGCCCACGCCATCGCTACGCGGCGGTTGATCGAGCGTCGGCCACAACCAGCGTTTTGCGGCCGGAACCTTCGAATCGACATGCCGCGGATAGTCGAGCATCGCGTCCGAGTACTCGACACCAAGGAATGCGCACAGGCGAGCCAGCACGGCGTTCGAATCGGTCACCAGGTCTTCGTAGCGCAACACAAGATAGCGATCGGCGGGCAGCATGGCCCCCATTTTCAGATTGGTGCCCACGCGGGCCAGCCACGACTGCGCACAATCCCCAAGATTGGCCGCACCATATGGCATGGTGCGATGGGAAAGCGCCACATCACGGCCATCGCGAACGATGTGCACGAAGCGCGCGTCCGGAAACCAGCGTTGCACCTCGTCCATGTCATCAAGCGTCTGAATCTCAAGGTTCGCCCAGAGCCTCTTGCCATGTGCCCGGGCATACTGTGCGTGGAAGCGCTCGACAATCGCACCGAAACTGCCGACGGCCAGCCCGTCGAGCAGGGCATTGCGATCGAGTTTCGCGTTCCATAACGCGATCCGCTCCTCGGCAAGCAGGTCGTCCACCAGGCGCGCGCAATCCGCATCCGATGCCAATCCGTTGTATTCGGAAAGACGCCGTGCATACCGAAACCACAGGCCCGTCACGGCCATCGGCACCGCGATCTGCGGATGCGCGCCGACCATCATCCCCAGCAGCGTGGTGCCGCTGCGCTCGAACCCAAACATGAAGGTCGGTGCAAAGTTCATGCTGACGTCCGCTGCCACGTGCGTTGCGCGCGAATCGCCGAGAACAGATCGATCTGCCCGGTCGTGGTCGTGTCCCAGTCAAACCGCTCGGCCCACGCCCGTGTGCCGGCGCGTGACGGTGGCGCGGCAAGCAGTGCGTAGACGGCGTTGACGATGCCGCGCGCGCTGCGCTCGTCCAGCATCCGGCCGGCAGCCGGGTCGGCCACGACCTCGGGCGTGCCCCAAACCCGACTCGCCAGCACGGGTGTGCCGCAGGCCATGGATTCGAGCAATACATTCGCCATACCTTCGCGGCTGGAGGCGAGCACCAGCGCATCCGCGGCGTTGTAGTAATCGACCAGACGCGATTGGGGCTGGGCACCCTCGAAGCGCACCCGATCGGCCACGCCCATGCGCGCGGCCTGGGCCACGAGTCGTTCGCGTTCCGGCCCGTCGCCGACCAACACCAGACGTACATCCGGCAGCTGTGCGAGGGCATCGATCGTCAGGTGCACACCCTTGCGCTCGATCAGATGCCCGACCGACAACAAGGTGGTACCCGTGAAGCCCAGCGCCGTGCGCAACGCATCGCGATCCAGCGGCCGGAACCGCTGCAGATCGACACCATTGCTCAGCGTGTGAATGTGCTGCGCACGCCCACCGAGTTCGATCAGTCGGTCGCGCAGCGCTTCGCAGACGGTAATCGAAGCCGCAGCGTTGCGCTCGGCCCAGCGAATCTGCGCGCGCGCGATGCGGTGGCGCGGAATCAGGTTCAGATCCGTGCCGCGCGCCGTGATCACGACCGGCTTGCCGAGCCGACGGCCAAGCCACGCAGCCGCGACGCCGTCCGGATAGTAGTAGTGCGCATCGATCAATTCGAAATCAAAGCCATTGCGAATGATACGGCGAATCGCCGGCAGCGTTGCCGCGGCGAGCAGTGCGGGCGCGACCGTCATGCCGATCTTCGGTGGCAGGGCATAGCGCGGGTGCACAACGGGAACACCCTGCCAGGTTTCCTGCGCGGGTACCCGCGCATGCCGAGACCACTCGCCGAACCGCCGGCCGCGAAACGGAAACCACGGCACGGGCGCGACAATGCGGGTGTCGACCGCGCCACTCGCAAGCAGATGCGCCAGCCGGGTCGCGACAAAAATTCCGTGCTCTGGCCGCTCCGCGTTCGGAAACAGGGTGGAGAACGTCAGCGTGCGCAGCCGGTTGGTCACGCTTACAGCCCTTCGCGACGCAGGAACGCGTCAAACATCAGAAGCGACCACAGCACCGCGGCATGATCTCGCAGGCCCGAGACATGCTGATCGACGATGCGCTGCACGGCGATCGGATCGAAGAATCCCGCCGCCGCGACGCGCTCGGGCGCGAGCGCCGCACGCAGTCGTTCGCGCAGGGGCCCGCGAAACCAGCGCGCGAGCGGCACCGCGAAGCCCTGCTTTGGCCGGTACAGCACGTCGTTGGGCAACAGCGGCTCGAGCGCGCGTTTGAACAGCCACTTGCCCTTGCCGGCATGCAGCTTCAGCGCCGATGGCAGGGTCGCCGTCCACTCGACGAACGGATGGTCGAGCACCGGCACCCGCACCTCCAGGGCATGTGCCATGGATGCGCGATCGACCTTGGTCAGGATGTCGCCCGGCAGATAGGTCTTGAGATCGACGTACTGGATGAGCGATAGCGGGTCGTCAGTATCAGCGGCCTGCGCGTGCCGCCGAAACACCTCGATCGCGCGATAGCCGTCCAGCGCCGCTCGCAGCGACGCCGAATACAGGGTTTCGCGCAGGGCGTCGGGAATCACCGACACGCCATGCAGATAACCGGCGAGCGACTCGCGCGCGATGCCCTGCAAGGTGGCCTTTGCACGCAACGGCCGCGGCGCCCAGTCCATCTTCGGATAGATGCGCGCGGCCAGACCGAACAGCGGCCCGCGCAATGCGGCTGGAACCACGCGGCGAAATCGCTCTTCGAACATATGCCAGCGATAACGTCGGTAACCCGCGAACAGTTCGTCGCCACCGTCGCCGGACAGCGCGACCGTGACATGCCGGCGGGCGAGCTCGCACACCCGGTAGGTCGGGATCGCGGAGCTGTCCGCATAGGGCTCGTCATACAGCCCGGCGAGTTGATCAAGCAGATCGAAGTCGTCGGAGTCGACCGTTTCGACATGATGATCGGTGTGGTAGCGCTCGGCGACCTGTCTGGCGAAGCGGGTTTCGTCAAAGCCCGCGACATTGAAGGCAATCGAACAGGTTTGCACCGGATCGTCGCCGCGAGCCCGCGCCATGAGTGCGACGACGGCGCTGGAGTCCACGCCGCCGGAAAGAAACGCACCAAGCGGCACGTCGGCGACCAGACGCACGCGCACGGCCTCCGCCAGTCGTTCGACGAGTTCTTCGTGAAGCTCCGGTTCGGAGGCCGTCTCGCGCGCATCGAATCGAACATACCAGAATGACTCGCTGGCGAGCGGTGTCACGCCCTCTCGCACCAGCATGCGATGGCCGGGTTCGAGCTTGTGCACACCCTGATAAATCGAACGCGGTTCCGGGACATAGCCAAGCGCGAGATACTCCTCGACCGCGAGCGGATCGATCTGGCGTGGCAGTTCCGGATGCGCGAGAAGCGCTTTCAGTTCCGAGCCGAACAGCACACGGCCATCGGCAAGTTCCGTCCAGTACAGCGGCTTGATGCCGAGACGGTCGCGCGCGAGAAACAGCAGGCGCTGGCGACGATCCCACAGCGCGAACGCGAACATGCCACGAAAACGTTCGACACAGGCCGGCCCCCACTCCGCCCAGGCATACAGAATGACTTCCGTATCCGAACGTGAGCGGAAACTGTGGCCGCGCGTGATCAGCTCATCGCGCAGCTCCATGAAGTTGTAGATCTCGCCGTTGAACACGACGATGATCTGACCGTCCGCGGTCGCAAACGGTTGATGACCTCCGGCGAGATCGATGATCGACAGCCGTCGATGCGCCAGCGCCACGCCGGGCTCCAGATGCAGACCGCCGTCATCCGGTCCGCGATGGGTGAGCGTATCGTTCATGCGCGCGAGCAGCCCGGCGTCAAAGTCTCGCCGCTGTCGACGGTCGAACATCCCGGCGATGCCGCACATCGGTTCAGCGCCCCAGCAGGCGCGCGTACAACGCGCCGTAGCGCTCGATCATGCCGGACAGCGCGAACTGCGATGTCGCACGATCACGCGCCGCCCGCCCCTGTCGTTCCCGCAGGGCCTGGTCGCCGGCATACTCGAGCATGGCGGCGGCCAGCGCCGGTACGTCATCTGCCGGAACCAGCTTGCCGGTCACCCCATCATCCACGAGTTCCGCATTGCCGCCAACCGCGGTCGCGATCACGGGCCGACCACAGGCCATGGCCTCGAGGATCGTGTTGGAGATTCCCTCGGTCAGCGACGGTAAAACAAACACGTCTAACGTATGCATCAGTTCGACGACATCGTCACGCGCGCCGGGCAACCAGCTGCGCGCGCCGAGACCGGCCGCATCGAGCCGACTCTGCGCGATGCCGCGCAGCGGGCCGTCGCCGACCATGACAAGCCGCATTCGCTTCGCGAGATCCGGTGGCGCAAGTTCGCCGGCCATGGCGAAGGCGTCGGCCAGATGCGTCTGCGCCTTGACGCCGTGCATACGACCAACCGTGCCGAAAACAATTGAGTCCGATTCGACAAGTCCGCCCGGCAACACACTCGTGTCCGCCGGCCCCGGCGCGAAGTGTTCACAATTGACGCCGTTGATGATGCGCGTCATGCGCCGTTCGGGCACGCCGATCTGCTCGGCAAGATAGCGTTCCTGAAACCGCGACAGCGGTACGAAATGCGTGATGAACGGTCGCGCGACACGCCGCAGCAGGCGGTGTCGCGCATTGGTTCCGCGCGGATCATCCACGTCCCAGCCGTGCTCGCCGTGCACGCGCACGGGCACCCCGGCGGCCCAGGCCGCCCAGACCGCATCCAGCGTGCCGATGTTTCGGGTGTGAACAATCGCCGGCCGCAGACGGCGGAACTCGCGATGCAGTCGCAGCACGAGTCGCGGATCGTTGCCGGGCTTGCGATGCATCTCGACGATTTCCACATCGCCCTGGAGGCGTTCGCGGAAGGGCCCGGCCTCGGTCAGCGCGATCAGCGCGTGACGGAAGCGCCCGTCGGCCAGTGAATTGACGAGATTCACGACGCCGTTCTCGAGACCGCCCATCGCAAAGCGATGCACGACATGCACGACCAGCGGCACACTCAAGGCACGCGGCCATCGATGGCCGGAAGCAGTTCGCCGGCACTGTGTCGCAGGAATCGTTCCAGCCGCGCATCGGCCGGTGCGGTGTCGAACCCGGTCGGCGTGTACAAGGCAACGAGCGCACCGGCATCGCCACGCCCGGCGAGCATCGCAAGGGCCTCGGCAATCTTGGTCCGGTAGTCGTTGTTGAAATCCGCTCCGGCAAACCGATACCAGTGCCAGACCATGAACCGCGCTGCCGAGCCCGCCGCGTGGACGGCACTGCGCCGCAACGCGACGTCGACGACATCTTTCACCGGCAGGTTCGGATAACTGCGCCGCTGCCACACTCGATCGGTTCGATCCACAAGATCGTTATTGTCGTTGATCAGTTCCGCGCGCTCGCGCTGGTGCGCATACCAGACGGCCAGCACGCCGACGTGATCGTCGCCGTTTGCATAACGCGCATGCACGACCGCATCCGGATTCTGGAATCCCAGCGGCCATGGCACGCGCCCATCGTCAACACGCGTCCAGTCGCCAAGCTTTGCCGGCAATACCGGCGCGACACTGGCGACCTCGGCCGAGCGCGCGCGCAGCAAGGGTTGCGCCGCCGTGGCCAGACCGACGGCGATCACACTCACGACCACCGCCGCGGCGACCGCGACCGAGCGCGTCGATGCATTTACAGCATCGTTCACCGCAGGCGGCTGCCCGTCGTCGACAGGCTCATGCCAGAACGAGCCGATCCAGAACATCAGCAGCATGACCAGACCAAAAAAGATCCAGCCATAGATCAGATGGTCCACGCCGACGGCGAGCTTCATGTTGCTGAGATGTCCGATCAGCACGATCAGCACCGCACGCACACCGTTCGCAACGATCGGCAGCGCGATCGACAGAATCACGAAGGCAAAACGTCGGCCGAGCGAACGATAATTCAGATAGGCATACAGCAGGCCGAGCGTCACCGAGGCAATCAGATAGCGCACACCACTGCATGCCTTGACCACCGACCAGTTGCCGGTCGGAAGCTCGAACATCAGGCCGTCGCGAAACACCGGTATTCCGAACAGACGCAGCGCGCCGACGGTGAAATCAGCGGTGTACTCCATCAGCGGCGACACCAGCCCCTCGCCGACCGGCACGGCAAGCAGCAGGAACGCGAGCGGAAACAGGATCCGCCGGCCGAGCGCCATACCGCCGGCCGTCAACACCAGCAGCGGCAGCAGCGCCACGGCGGCATATTGCTCGACGACATTGACGCCGACCAGGCGCGCGGCGATCCAAGCCGTCAACGTGAGCAGCAACGCGATCAGCGCCGGCCAGTACGGGGCAAGCGCGAGCTGTGCAAGCGCCACGCGCTCGCGCCAGACCAGCCAGACGCTGATCGGCACGATCAGATAGCCATGCGCGTAGGTGCCGGACGAGTCCCAGGTCGCGATGATGTCGGCCCAGGTCGACCAAGTCAGCACCGCGACGGCGATGATTCCAACGGCAAGCGCAAGCCAGGCGCTGCGCCGCGCGGAAATGCCGGCATCGGCTGGAATCGAAAAACTCACGTTTCGCAAGCCTCACTCAGAAGTTCATCAAGGGCGGCGAACTGCGCATCCCAGGTGTACCGCCGCGCAACCTCGGCGCGCAGTTCGGCCGGCGCCGGAGCGGCCCCCAGCGCACGCAGCGCGACCACAGACAACCCTTGCGCATCGGCGGCAACGAAGGCCCGCGCGGGGCTGTCGGCGGCAAACTCCAGCCCCTCCATGGCCGCCGGCGTGGCGATCACGGGCAGTCCCATCGCCAGCGCCTCGAGCACCTTGTTCTGGATCCCGCGTGCGATCCGCAGACTCGCGACCGCCGCGTGCGCATGCGCGAGGTAAGGTCGAACATCGGGCACCGCGCCGGTCACCTGCACGCCCGGAACACCGCCCAGGGCTCGCACGCCGGCGCCCGGTCGCGCACCGACGATGACGAACCGCGCATCGGCACGCTCACGCCGGATCGCCGGCCACACTTCGTGCGCGAACCAGCGCACGGCATCGACGTTCGGCGCATAGTCCATGGCGCCGGCAAACACCAGCACTTTGCCGCCGGGCGTATACGGATTCTCGTACTCACGTGACGGGTCCAGCGCCTCGAGGTCCACCCCGTTGCCAACAGCGACGGTGTGGGCGGCCGCCTGCGGGACGAGTTCGCGAAACACGGCGGCCTCCGCGGGCGAAACGAATACGCTCCAACGCGCGCGCGCGGCCTGCGCACGGTCGAACGCAAGCAGCCGCTCGGCCTCGCGCCGATAGACCCAGCCGCGCGGGCCCCGGTGATGAGCGGCGAGCGCCGCCCATTTCTCCGAATCCACGTCGACAAAATCGACCAGCAGCCGCGGCCCGTCGAGCGGCGGCACCAGCGCGGCCGATGCCGAGGAATACGCATAGACCCAATCGAAGCGATGTCGCGCGAGCTCGCCGGTGATCCAGCGCCGCATCGCCGCGGAGCCGAGCGCGGCGACCGACAGCGGCCGCCCGCGCAGCAGCGCCCCGCCGGCACGGGCAGCAAACCGCCGCCGGTCGGTGACCTCGATGCGCTGGGCAACACAAAGCGGTTCAAGCGCGCGCAGGTGAACCCGGTCATCCGGATCGTCAATGAAACTCGCCAGATGGATATCGTACCGACGCGCGAGGTGGCGCAGGATGTGATAGGAGCGAATCTTGTCGCCCTTATTCGGCGGATACGGCAGCCGGTGGCTGACGAACAACAGGCGCGGGCGGGCCATGATCAGCCGGTCGTCTGGCGCACGATGACCGGGCCGACACGATTCGCGACGGCCAGCGGCAGGTGTTTCCACGCAGCGATGAACCTGCGGTAGCGCGGGTTGTTCGGATTGGTGTCCGGCAGTTCGCGCGCACGCACGAGCTGGTAGCGATAGGCCAGCGGGCGCGGTTCGAAACCCCAGTTCTTCTTGAAGCTGTACGAACCGCTGCCGAGCTTGCTGCGACCATAGTCGAACTCACGCACTCCGCGCTCGGCCGCGCGCGAGAGCAGCCGCCAGTACATGAAATCCGCGGCCTTCAGTTCGCGCGCCGCCGCAACGCCACCGCCGTAGTACGGCAGCACGCTGTCGCGATGATAGAAGCTCAGCACGGCGGCGAGCGCGCGGCCCCGGTGTTCAACCGTCAGAACCTCGGCCTGCCCACCGAAGGTTTCGAGCAGGGCCGGAAAATAGTGCCGCGAGAACATCGGCGTGCCGAGGTTGCGCAGGGATTCCGAGTAGCAGCGATACAGGCGTGCCGGATCGGAATCGATCACATCGACCAGTCCGTTGCCGATGCCCTTGCGAACCATCGCGCGCTGCTTGCGCGGGATCGCCATGAGGTTGGTTTCGTCGTCCGCTGCGATCTCGCGCGCGAACCAGGCATACAGCCCCTCGCGTCGCGGCCAGTCGCACTCGACCGGCTCGCGCTCGCGAAGCTCCAGGTAGTCGACGCCGAGATCATGCGCGAGATCGATCGCGGCGCGTTCCAGCGCTGTTCGCGACTCGACATCATCGGCCACGACACCGGCATGGACCAGGAACGGCACGGATACCAGGGCGTTTGCGAACAGCCGCGAGCGCACATGCGCGAGCGGCAGAATGCCGGTGATCACACCCGCGCGTTCGGCATACAGGTAGTGCGCGCGGTGACCGAACACGCCATCCATGATCGCGCGCCAGCCGCTGCGGTGAAAAAACCCCGCCTGCCCGGCACGCGCACAGTAGGCATCCCATTGCACGCAGCCGGCGTCGTCGAGGCGCCGGACGGTGACCGCCTCGCCCATCAGGCGCCGGCGGGCGGCAGAAAAACGCGATCCATGCGATCCCAGCGAAAATCACCGCAGAGCTGCGCGAGCCGCGCCTGCATGCGTCCGAGATTCAGGTAATGACGCAGGCGGGTACGCGCGGGCAAGCGCGCGGTCGGACGCGGCTGGGCCGGATCGATCTCCCAGGGATGAAAATAGAACACCGCGCTCTCGCCATCGACGCGATTCACCCGGCGCAGTGCCCAGCGCGAGAACGCATACGGATACAGTCGAAAGAATCCGCCGCCGCCGCAGGGCATGCGCCGGCCCGCGAATTCCACGGTCGTGACCGGCACCTCGACGAGTTGCGTGCCGTTCGGATGAAACCGGAACCGCGGCGCCTCGGGCATGCCGTACAGATCGTGACGAATCGGATAGATCGACGAGCTGTAGCGGTGGCCCAGTTCGCCGAGCACGTCCAGCGCCCACAGGTTGTCACGGCCGATCGAGTAACTCGCCGCACGATAGCCGTCCACGGGCTGCCCGGACTGATCCTGCAACAGTGCACGCGTATCCCTGGCATCCGCGCGGAACGCGTCCGGATCCTGGTGAATGACGCGCACATGCTGCCAGCCGTGGCTGGCGATCTCGTGGCCGGCTGCCGCGATCGCCGCGACCAGGCCCGGCTCGCGCTCGGCGATCCAGCCCAGGACGAAGAAGGTCGCGCGAACCCCGTGCTGCTCGAACAGTTCGAGGATGCGCTCGACATTCGCGCGCACTCTGGATTCGAGTCGTGGCCAGTCCGCACGCTCAATATGCTTCTCGAACGCCGAGACCTGGTACCAGTCCTCGACATCCACGCTCATCGCATTGACCGGATCGCTCACGCGCGCGCAACCTGATGTGCCGTACCTTCCCTGGAAAGCAGTGCCTCTGCAATCCGCTGCGCGGCATGGCCATCCCACAGTTGCGGGACGCGCCCGCGTGGAGCGCGACCGTCCATGACCTTCGCGAACGCTGCACGCACGCGCTCCGGATCGGTACCCGTGAGCTGGTTGGTGCCCTCGGTCATGGTGACCGGGCGTTCCGTCGAATTGCGCAGTGTGATGCAGGGCACGCCCAGCGCCGTGGTCTCTTCCTGGATGCCGCCGGAGTCGGTCAGCACCACGCGCGCTTCGCGCATGAGCCCGAGCATCTCCAGATAGCCCTGCGGGGCAAGCTGGATGATCTGGGCTGCGGCAAGCCGCGCCTGAATGGCCGGCTCGGCGAGCCGACCGCGCGTGCGCGGATGCACCGGCCACACCAGTGGCAGCTGTCGGCTGATCTCGCAAAGCACATCGATCAGTCGTGCGAGTGCCACTGGGTCGTCGACATTCGACGGCCGGTGCAGGGTCAGCAGTCCATACCCCGCTGCGAGATCGCCGCCACCGTGGCCAGCGAGGGTCGTCGTGGCCGGAACCGCACGCAGCAGGCTGTGATGCAGCGTATCGATCATCACGTTGCCGACCAGCGCGATACGTTCCGACGCGATGCCCTCGCGTACCAGGTTGTCCACGCCGTCCGGTTCGGTCACGAACAGGCGCTCGGAGAGCTGGTCGGTCAGGATGCGGTTGATTTCCTCGGGCATGGTGCGATCACCGCTGCGCAGACCGGCCTCGACGTGCGCGACGGCGATGCCGAGTTTCACCGCGACCAGGGCCGCGGCGAGCGTCGAGTTCACATCGCCGACCACCAGCAGCCAGCGCGGCTTCAGACGCAGCAACTCCGGCTCGATGCGCAGCATGACCTCCGCGGTCTGGCGCGCATGGCTCGCGGAACCGACGTTGAGATTGACATCCGGCGCGGGCAGATCAAGCTGATCGAAGAACGCGCGGTCCATCTCGGTGTCATAGTGCTGGCCGGTATGGATCAGCGCCAGCTTGTGACCGGAGGCCGCGAACGCGCGCACCAGCGGCGCGGCCTTCATGAAGTTGGGCCGCGCGCCGACGACGCAGACGTGTTCGATCTTGGACATTGGGGCGTGACGGGGCGCCGTCCACGGGCTGGCTCAGCCGCGAACTTCCTTTCCGCGGTCGACGACCTGGCGTTCGATCCGGCGGATCGCCGCGCGGATCTCTTCGAGCCCCTTGCCGAGCTGGCCGGCCAGCGCGTCGACCTTCTGCTCGATCGCCGCGAGGCGATGATCCAGCCGCATGCCGGCGAAATCGATCGTCGCGGCGCCGGGCTCGGCCGGCTCCGCGGTCGGCGCGAGTTCCTGCGCAAGTTCCGCGATCACGGCGTCGACGGCGGCGAGATCGAAGTGATGCAGTTCCTCGATCGAGCCGAATAGAAACAGCCGATCGAACACGGTATTGATCCGCCGCGGAATGCCGCCGGTATGTTCGTGCACGCGGTCGTAGACGGCGGCGTCGATCTGTGGATCGTCCTTCCAGCCCGCCAGCGCGAGCCGGTGACGGACGTACTCGCCGGTCTCCTGCGGATCGAGCGGGGTCAAATGATAGGCGGCGACGACGCGCTGACGGACCTGCTCCATGTCTTCGCCAACCAGCGAGGCGTTCAGCAGTTCCTTCTGGCCGAGCAGAATGCTCTGCAACAGCGGGCGGCCGTCACGTTCGAAGTTCGCCAGCATTCGCAGTTCTTCAATCGAGGCACGCGGCAGATTCTGTGCCTCGTCGACCACGAGCAGCGCCCTGCGACCGGCCTTGGCCTGGTCCCGAAAGAACGCCTCGAGCTGGCCGAGCAGTTCCGCCTTGGAGCGACGCTCGGGGTCGAGACCGAACCCGCGGGCGATCAGTCTGAGCAGATCCTCCGGATCGACACTCGGGCTCACGATCTCGGCGGCAACGATGTTGGAGTCGGTCAGCGCGCCGGCCATCGCCCGCACCAGCATGGTCTTGCCGGTGCCGATCTCGCCGGTGATGACGATGAGCCCCTGCCCCTGGTTCAGGCCGTACCGCAGGTACGCAATCGCACGCTTGTGCGCGTGGCTTCGATAGAAAAACGCCGGGTCCGCGTTGAGCAGAAAGGGACGGCGTTCGAGGTGGTAGAAGTTTTCGTACATCGGTCCGTTCAGAACGAAACGCCGACCCCGAGCGAGACGCGATTTTCGGCATAACCGCTGTCCGAAACGTCGGAATCGTTTCGGCGATGCTGGGCCTCCAGCGTCAACCGCGTTCGTGAACCAAGCCGGTAGTCGAGCGCGGCCAGCAGGGACGCGAAGCGTTCCGATCCACTTGAGGTTGAATCGCTGAGCCAGCGTGCGGTCGCCACCGTGCGCAGGCCGAGATTCTGCTCGACAGTATAGCTCCACCGGGCGCTGGCCGACAGAACGTCCTCGGAGCTGCCCGAGCGTTCGTACTCGCGGGTCTCGTAGTGCAGCTGCAATCCGAGTGCCGATCGGCGCAGTGACAGGCCGGCGTCGAGCGAAAACCGGCGCCGGACGAAGTTCTCGTCGCCGAGCCGGGGCACGCCGGCCAGTACGGTTCCGTCCGGCAGGGTCAGGATCAGGGTCTGACCGAGTTCCGCGGCCAGCACGTCGTCGAGCGACTGAAACTCCAGAAGCTCAAGTTCCACGAGCTGACGCTGTGAGATCTCTTCATTGTAGGAGAACGTCAACCGCGTTCGGCGCGACTGATGGCTGACCGTGGCTGCGTACGTCGTGCCAAAAAAACGCTTGCCCAATGTGAACTGCGCGGAGGTACGCTTGCTGGGTGTCCAGTTCAGGCCGGCCGACCAGTTGATGCTTGCGGCATCGCCGCGGTTCGTGTCGTACTGGTTGTTCTCCAGACCGGCCCGCAGGGAGGCCGACCAGCGCCGATTCAGTCGAAATCTCAGCCCGGCACTGCCGTCCGCGTAGGAATCCGCGCTTCCACTGCTTCGAGTGAACTCCCGGAAGCGGAAACGGGTATCCCAGCGCAGGCGATTGAAGTAGTTGCCACTGTCCAGGCCCGCCTCGAAACGCAGCCCGGTGGTATCCGATGCATCCGCGACGTCGTAGGAGACCTGCGTGACCCCCGCCAGGGCCGTGAAATTCGCAAAGCGCGACAGTCGCGACTGCCAGCGCGCGTTGAACGCCACATTCAGGCTGTTGGTCCGGTTGTCGGTCCGGTCGAATGCATCGAGTCCACCGGCAGACCGATTCGAGCGCTGTCGCTGACCGTACTGGACCCGGCCGTCGAAACTCAGGCGCCGGTCAAAAAAGTCGGCGTCGCCGATCAGATTCACCTGCTGATCGAGCCGCGAGCTCTCTGAATCCGCCAGCGAAAACACATACTGCGGCTGATAGTCCAGTCGCAGTCGCAGGTGTCGCCCGGTGCCGGTCAGCGACAGGCGTGGCGCGACCGAGCTGAACAGGTCCGACTCCTGCTCATCGGCCGACAGCGTCGCATTGTCGGAATAGACCGTTCGCGCATCGACCCCGCTCGCCAGCCGCCATTCGGCGGCAGCTACCGGCGTGACGGAAAGCGCCATGGCCAGCGCCGTGGTGCAGCTTGCGAAAGAACGGGTCAAGGTCAGGCGAGTCTGGGGCCGGAGGTATGCGCCAGCGTCGGCGCCGCGGCGGAGCTATTTCGTCTTGCCGTAACCGCCGTACGACCCGTAGCCACCGTAGCCGCCATACCCGTAGCCACCATAGCCGCCGTAGCCATAGCCGCCGTCTCCGTAGCCATAGCCGTACCCGTAACCGCCACCGTAGTACAGCGAGCCATTGCGCGGCCGCGCGCGATTGAGGATCAGGCCCACATTGTCGGTATTCGGGAGCATGCCAAGCGCGTCCTTGACGGCCTGCTGCGGTGTGCGCTCGGCGGCCACAACAAGCACGATCTGACCAACCAGCTGGGCCAGCACCACGGCCTCGCTGGTCGCCAGCAGCGGCGGCGAGTCGAACAGCACCACGCGATCCGGGTAGCGCCGCGACAGGTCCATGACCGTCTGCTTCATCTGCTGGCTGGCCAGCAGTTCGTTGGAATTGCGGTTGCGCGTGCCGACCGGTAGTGCCGCGAGCTTCGGAACATCGGTGCGGAGAATGACGTCAGGCAGTTTCACGTCTCCGGTCACCACATCGATCAGGCCCAGCGCCTGGTCGATGCCCAGGCGCCTGGACAGATCCGGCTTGGCGACGTCGGCATCAACCAGCAATACGGTGCGATCGAGTTCCATCGCGATCGAAATCGCCAGATTGATGGAGGTGAACGTCTTGCCCTCGCTCGGCAGCGCGCTCGACACCATGATGACGTTACGGTTCGGGCTGTCGATCGCGTTCGGGCCGAAAGCGTTCAGCAAAAGCGGACGCTTGATCAGTCGATACTGTTCGGCCGTGATGGTGCGTCCACCCGAGGGCGTGAGCATGCCCTCGATCTGCAGCTCTTCCAGGTTGACGTGAACCGCGTCGGACTGGAGCAGCGGGTCCTCGTGCCGTTCCATGACCGGCACCTCGTCGACGCGGGGGGCCGCCCCACCGGCGCCAAAGCCAAAATCAGCGCCTGTTACCGCGTGTGCATTCTCGGGTGCATTCGCAGAGCGGACACTGTCGTCACCAAACTTGTCCAGGGCCTTTTCGATCGTACTCATCGCGTCAACCGATCAGGTTCTTGAGCGGATTCGGGTACATGACATGCAGCGCCATGACCCCGCCGTAGAGGATCAGCAGCATCGCCCAGGATGCCGCATAGGCCCACGATGCGAGCCGACGGCGCGCACGCTGCGGACGCGTCCACACCACGGTGACATCGCCCAGCACCGGAATACCGGCGATCTTCTCGAGTTCGCGGCGGTTGTCGAACACCGCGCGGATCTGCGAGCGCACGAACGCCAGCAGCACACCGAACGCCACGCTCGCCACAAAGGTCGCCGACAGCAGCAGCAGACGGTTCGGGGCCGATGGGTCCAGCGGCACCCGCGGCGGATCGATGACGCGGAAGCGAATGCCGTCGGTCGTGGTCTCGGCCTTCTCGGCCAGTCGGGCCGACTCGCGGCGCGCGAGCAGCGCATCGTAGTTGCGTTTGTTCAGCTCGTAGTCCCGATCGAGCTGAGTCAGCTCTGCCTCGATCTGCGGCAGATCGTTGACGAGCTGCGCGAGCTCGTCCGCACGGCGTTCGAGTTCCTCCACGCGCGCACGCTTGGCGGCCACCTCGGCCTGTGCATTCGCGAACGATATTCTGAGCTGTTGATACACCGGGTTGTTGTCGAGTTCCTCGGCGGAAGGCAGCGCACCACCGGTGCCCGTGATCTCGGCCACGAGCTTCTCGCGCTCGCCCTCAAGGGTCTTGATGGTTTCGCGAGCGG
Organism: Chromatiales bacterium; assembly: GCA_020445605.1. Lineage (NCBI taxonomy): Bacteria > Pseudomonadati > Pseudomonadota > Gammaproteobacteria > Chromatiales > Chromatiales bacterium. The sequence continues at coordinate 20,141 of JAGRGH010000059.1, read as the reverse complement.
CGACGATATCCGGATATTCCTCGGTATAGCGCAGCAACATCTCGTCGATTCTGTTTTCGAGCGCCTCGATGCGCGAATCGAGCCGCTGCACGCGCGGGTCGTTGACCTTCGCGCGCGGTCGCGCCAGACCAAATACCGGCTCTTCGCCGTCGAGCTGACGCTGTACTTCGGCGACCATGTCCTGGCTGATCTTCAGATCCAGCTTGGCGTCTTCGAGCTGGCCACGCGCCTGTCCAAGCCGCTGGTAGAAACCGCCGCCCTGCGAAGGCAGCATGCCGAAGTTCTTGCGCTTGAACTCCTTCTGTCGCTCTTCGGCCTCGACCAGACGCCGCTCGTATTCCTTGATCTCCTGATCGATGAAACGCTGCGCGTTGTCGGTGTCCTCACGCGACTCACCGAGATTCGACTCGACAAACAGGGTCAGCAGCGACTGCACGACCAGCTTCGCCTGGCGCGGGTCGGAGTCGGTGAACGACAGCGTGTAGAGATTTTCGCGCCCGGTGCCGGCGAGCTTGACGCTCTCGCTCAGATCGTCGAGCAGGGTCTCCATGCTCTCGGGCGTCGTGACGTTGATGTCCAGATCGGACATCCGCGCGATCTTTTCGAGATTCGGCCGGCTGAGCAGGGTGCGTGTGATCAGATACACCTTGCGCTGTGGATTGGTGTCGACGGCCAGCCCGCTCAGCAGCGGCTTGAGCACGGACTGGGTATCGACGAAAACGCGCGCCGTGGCCTCGTACTGGTCAGGCAGACGCGCGATCACCGCCCAGCCCGACAGCGAACCGATCAGCGCGATGGCGATCACCGTCCAGCGATGGCGCCAGATCCCGCGCAGATAGGCCCCGAGCTGTGCAATGATCTCTTGCATGGGCGGGTGGTCGCTCCGTCAGTACCAGCTTTCGGGGATGATCAGGATGTCGCCGGGCAGCAGCGCGACGTTCGCGCTGATATCGCCATCACGCAGCAGGTCGTCCAGGCGCGCACGATACTGACGTTGCTCGCCGTCGACCACCCGGACAATGCTCGCCCGGTTGCCGGCGGCAAAATCGGTGAGACCGCCAACCGTGATCATCGCGTCGAGCAGCGTCAGCCCCTGACGATACGAAATCGACGTTGGTCGCAGGGCCTCTCCCACCACACGGACCTGCGTCTCGAACGTACCCGCGAACGACTGCACGATGACGGTCACGCGCGGTTCGCGGATATAGGCCGACAGCGCCTCTTCGACCTGTCGGGCCAGCTGCGTCGGCGACAGGCCGGCGGCCTGCAGGTCCTCGACGAGCGGCGTGGAGACCTTGCCGTCGGGCCGGACCGGAATGGTGATCGACACTTCCGGATTGCGCCAGACGAAAATCTGGATGGTGTCGCCGGGCCCGATGATGTAATCCGGCGAGCTGACGGGCACCCCGGGCAGTCCCTCGGCATTTTCGAGTGGGCCAGCGCAGGCGGACAGCAGGGCCGCCAGCACAACAGGCACCAGGATGTAACGCACGCCCTCTTCCCCGCTCTGAGTGATCGAATCCGGTATTTTACGGTGACTTGGCGTCCGGGATAAACGCGCGGGTCCGGATTCGCACGCCGTTCAGCCTGCGGATGGGACCGGGGCGCTGTCTGCGAGTTCAAGCATCTGGGCGTCGGCGAAGAACTTCGCGGCCCAGTTCAGATACTCGAAGGCCCCGTAATCGCCCCAGATCGGCTGCGCACCCTTGATCCCGCCACGCACGCCGGCGTCGGTACCGCCGAGGTCCTGCGTGCCCCGCAGAAAGGCGTTCATGCGCCGCGCCGCGTCGCGAAAACCGGGCTCCCCGGTTTGTGCCGCCAGCCGCCACCAGCAGATCGCCATTTGGGCATCTCCGGTCAGGCAGCTCCAGGTCTCGCGCGACTGCCAGCGCTCGTCGAAGCGACCTGCGAGGCTGCCGTCCGGCCGCTGCAGACCGACCAGGGCGTCGGCCGCCCGCCGTGCGGCGGCCACGAAACGTTCCTGACCCAGGGCCAACCCACCGCCGAGCAGCCCCTCGATCGTGTAGGCGATGGTGTGCAGCAACGGGGCCTGGTCGTCGTCCAGACAACACTCGGCGAACCAGCCGTTCGGTCGCTGCCGTGTCAGCACGAAGTCCAGGTTGCGCACCGCGGCATCGAGAAAATCTTCGCGCCCGCATACCTTGCCGGCCTCGATCAACCCCCAAGCCGTCCGTGCGTCGTAGACGTTCACGCCAGCCCGTGCGCGCGTCGAACCGTGGCGCCGGAACGCGCCGTCGGCGTCCTGTGCCCCCAGGAGGAACGCCCCGGCGCGTTCGGCGGCCAGACGCAGGCGTTCGTCGGAGCCCTCTTGCACGGCCGCGGCCCAGCCAAACAAGACCTGACCGGTGTTGAACACTGCCGGTTCGCGCGTGGAGCCGATTACTCCGGCGGTGACGGCGCCGGAATCGAGCTGTTCGTCCGCCTCCCAGTGCGCCAATTCGCGCGCGGCGGTCGCGAAACCGGATTCGCCGGATAACCGTGCGTAGTCGTAGTAGGTCGGGATGATGTAGCCAACCGTTTCCGGGTAGGCCGCGAGCCAGCCGCGCCGATGATGGGCGCGCTTGTAACGCAGGGTGTAGCTGCGCGAGATGCCGCGTCCGCCGACCGCCGCACGGGCACTTTCCAGCCAGCGCATCGCGGCGTCCAGATGCACACGCGCACCGCGGTCCCGCGTGCGTACTCGCAACAGATCGCGCACGACGGGTCGAAACAGCATGGGCGGCAAAGAACCCGGACGGGTGGCTGCGAAAAGGCCCGCGCATTGTACACATGCCGGGTTTCAGCTCAGGCCCAACCGTTATCGTTCGCTGAGCAGGCTGTTGAAATTCTCATTTCAACAGCCTGCTATCGCGAGACAGGGATGTCTCGTCCGAAAATCAAACACACAAGTGTTTGATTTTCGTGAGCCACCGAAAACCACGCTTTTCGGTTGCGACGTTGAAAAGGCCATGGACGGGCCTTTTTCAACAACCGGTTAGGGCCTGCCGATAGAGGTCGATGTAGGCCGCGACCTGCCGCTGCTGCGAATGACGTTCGATGACGGCATCGCGCCAACCAACGGCCATCGCCTGCGCGCGTGCGGGAGAATCCAGCAGGCGGGCGACCTGTGCAGCGAGGTCGTCGGCGTCGTCGGGTGTAAACATCCAGGCATCCACACCCTCGCGCGCGAGTTCCCCGAACACCGCAATCCGGCTCATGAGCACAGGCCGACCCAGGGCCGCGGCCTCCACGGGCACCAGCCCCATACCTTCGCGTCGCGACGGCACGATCACGAGCGCCGCGCCGCTCATGCGCTCGAGCGCCGCCGCCCGATCCAGCCAGCCCTCGAAGTGAACCGTTTCACCCAGCCCCGCTTCGGCACATTGGTCGGCGAGCGCCGCGGACTCCGGCCCGCTCCCGGCGATCACCAACCGCGGCAGGTCCGACCGGGCGGCAAGCCGTCGCCACGCCTCGATCGCCAGATCGAACCCCTTCTCGCGACGCAGCCTGCCCAGGCACAGTGCGTACGGTTGTGCCGGCACACCGGTGCCGACCCAACGCGCGGCCCGCGCAAGCACGTCGGCCTCGAGTGCATTCAGCACCGCGCGTGCCTGTGGTCCGAACTCGCGGACCTGCGTGGCCAGGGTCTCGGAAACGGCCGTAACAGCCGCCGCGCCAGCGAGTACGCGCAGCACCGCCCGGCGTTCCGCTGGACCGATCTGGCCGAGCCTCGCGACGTCCGTGCCATGCACGGTCACGAGGTAGGGAGGCCCACCGGTCTGACGCAGACGGCGAAACGTGTCCTGATACGCGAGGACGTAGTGCAGATGAACCAGATCGATCCCGCGATCGGCCACGAACGCGGCGAGCGCCCTGCGCACCGCAGGTGCACGCAGCCGCCAGCCCAGCCAGTTGCGCCAGCGCGGTCCCCGTCCGAACGCAGCAGGCAGCCGCATGCGGTAGCGCGCAACGGGCCGCTCGGTGACGAGTTCCGGATGCGTCCGCACTCCGTCGCCCGTGAGGATCGTGACCTCCAAGCCCGCCGCCCGCAGCGTGTGCGCCAGCGTCTCGATCACGCGAACGACCCCACCGGGATGGTCGTCCTCCCACCAGCCGTGGACCAACAGGACGTGCATCAGATGCAGAGTGACTCAGGGATCATCGCCGCGAGCATACGGTATGCGGGCGTAACAACGCCGCGAGCCCGTACCATGCACCGATGAAAGACGCCTCCGAAAGCGCGCGGGAGATTCACGTGGGGGCCGGCGCCGGTCTTGCGAGCCTTGCGCAGGGGCTGCGGCTGCTGTTCGCGCCGGGCTTGCGGCGTTTCGTGATACTGCCGTTCGTGATCAACGCCGCACTGTTCGCGGCCGTGCTGGGGCTGGGTGCGCCCGCGATCTCGGGCTGGCTCGAAGGGCTGCTGCCGGACTGGCTGAAGTTCCTGCACTGGATCGTCTGGCCGGTCGTCGTATTCGCCGCGTTGCTGGTCGTGTTCGTCGTCTTCACGCCCGTCGCGAACCTGCTGGCCGCACCGTTCAACGGGCTGCTCGCCGACCGGATCGCCTTGCGCCTGGGCCGAACGCCCGCACAGGGCAAAAAAGGCGTCGTTTCGATAGTGCGTTCGATGTCGGACGACGTCACGCGCGAGGCCCGCAAACTGGCCTGGTTCGTGCTGCGCGCCGTACCGCTGGGGCTGTTGTTCCTGATTCCCGGGCTGAACGTCGCGGCGCCGTTTCTGTGGTTTGCGTTTTCCGCCTGGTATCTCGCGATGGAGTACCTGGACTATCCGCTCACGAACACCGGACTGGACTTCGATGCCCAGCGCCGGTGGCGTGCCAAGCGCCGTGCCGCGACCGCGGCCTTCGGCGCCAGCGCGAGCGTGCTGACGCTGCTGCCGGTGCTCAATTTCCTCGCAATGCCGGCGGCGGTCGCGGGCGCAACGGTTCTGTGGTCGCGCACGCAGGCCAGCGGGGACTGAACCTGGAATCAGCGCGCGAGCGATTGCAGAAAATCCAGGTCGACGACGCCGCCAGCCGGCGCCGCGCCGGCGATCGCCCGGCACGGCGCCTGCGGTTCGCCGAAACCGTCGAGCACCGCCACTGCACCGTGGAAATCCTGATCGCGGGTGTAATCGTTGACCGTCACGATGGTTGCGAGCCCCGCCCCGCGCGCGGAACGCACGCCGTTTTCCGAATCCTCGAACGCAAGCGCGCAATCGGCCGTCAGACCCATCTGATCGAGTGCGTAACGATAGATATCCGGCGCGGGTTTTTTTTCCGGCACGATGTCGCCGGCGGCGATGACCTCGAACCAGTCCGCCGCGTCGGGCGCGATCGAGTGCTCAAGCAGCGCCATGACATTGTCCGGCGTGGTGGTCGTCGCGATGCTGAGCCTGATCCCGCTCGCGCGTGCGGTCTCCAGGATTCGCAACACGCCGGGACGCAGGGGAATTCCGGGATCGGCGAGCAGCCGGGTGTAGTGGGCCGTTTTCGCGCGGTGCAGGCCCGCGATGAACGCATCCAGCGGACCGTCAGCCTCGAAATCCGGATGAAAGCGCTCGAGGTAATGGCGAATCCGTTCCTTGCCGCCGGTCACCGCGAGCAGCTCGCCATACAGGGCTGCGTCCCAGTCCCAGTCCAGACCCGCGTCCGCAAACGCGCGGTTGAACGCGACGCGATGGCCGTCACGCTCGGTATCGGCAAGGGTGCCGTCGACGTCAAACAGAAAGGCCTCAAAGTGCATGAATGCAGGTTTCCGGTCGTGGTCCGAGGACATGGCAGTGCGTGGTCGCCTCGGCGCAGTGGCGGGCGGCGGCCGATGGTACCCACGCCGGCGTCGATTGCCCAGTCCATGACCTCCCGGCTTGCCCCGGCCGGAGCATTGGTATAGATTCGCGCGGCTTCAACGCCCAAGGGCCAGAAGGGCCCGTCCCGATGGAGAGCGCGAACGATGCCCGCTAGCAATGCCGCCGCCAATTCGAACGATTCGCCGCTGTTTGGCTTCAAGCCGTACAAGATGAAGCGCGGCGAGTCCTACATGAGCGAGGGCATGCAGGCGCATTTCCGCGAAATCCTCATGGCGTGGAAACAGCAACTCATGCAGGAGGTCGACCGCACCGTCGACCACATGAAGGACGACGCGGCGAACTTCCCCGATCCGAACGACCGCGCCACGCAAGAATCCGAGTTCAGCCTGGAACTGCGCACCCGCGACCGCGAGCGCAAGCTGATCCGCAAGATCGACGAAGCCCTAGGCGACCTGGATACCGGCGACTACGGCTTCTGCGAGACCTGCGGCGTCGAGATCGGCCTGAAACGGCTCGAGGCCCGCCCCACCGCGACCCAGTGCATCGAGTGCAAGACGCTCGATGAAATCCGCGAGCGTCAACGCGGCTGAGCACGCCCCCACGGCGGCGCCCGCCGCCGAGCGCAAGCCCTCGGCGCCACCGCGACCCGTTCGCGGACGCTTTGCCCCATCGCCGACGGGCGATCTGCATTTTGGTTCACTCCTCGCGGCGCTCGCGAGCTTCCTGTCTGCGCGCGCGGCCGGCGGCGAATGGCAGCTGCGCATCGAGGACCTCGACACCGCCCGCTGCGTGCCGGGCGCGACCGACCGCCAGCTCGCCGCACTCGAACGGCTGGGCCTGCGCTGGGACGGACCGGTGCGCCAGCAGAGCGCGGACCTCAGTCCCTATCGCGAGGCCCTGGCGCAGCTCCTCGCCAGCGGTGACGCCTTTCCCTGCGCCTGCTCGCGCGCGGACCTCGCCGCGGGCGGCGATGCCGGCCCCGCAGGTGCTCGCTATCCGGGGACCTGCCGCAACGGCCTGCCCGCCGGCCGGGCGGCACGCTCGGTCCGGGCGCGTGTGGACGCTACGCCGATCGAGTTCACCGACCGGTTCCAGGGGCCGATCCGGACCCGGCTGGATCGCACCGGCGATTTCGTGATTCATCGGGCCGATGGCGTGATCGCCTACCAGCTTGCGGTGACCGTCGACGATGCCCGCCAGGGCATCACCGAAGTCGTGCGTGGCGCCGACCTGCTCGATTCCACACCGCGCCAGATCTGGCTCGCGCGGCGCCTGGGCCTTGCGGTGCCCGAGTACGCGCACATACCGGTTGCGACCACGGCTGGGGGACGCAAGCTCGGCAAGCGCGATGCGGACCGCCCGATCGCCGACGCGGAACCGGTGTCGGCGCTGCTCGCGGGGCTCGAGTTCCTCGGCCAGCCGCTGCCGGAACAACGTCCGGAACGTGCGGACGAACTCCTCGCCTGGGCCATCGCCCGGTTCGACCCGACACGCATTCCGCGCCGCCGCTATCTGCCGGTTGCCGAGCGCTGGCGTGGCTCGCCATGATTTCGGCCATGGATGAGGCCAGACCTGCAAAGGCGACCCCGGTTCAGGATGCGATCACCTGGCGCGCGCTCTGGCAGCTTGCGCTGGAACATCGGCCGGCGCTGATCCGCGGCCATCTCATCGCGCTGGGCGCGGCACTGGTGGCGATCCCGGTGCCGCTGCTGATGCCGCTGCTGGTCGACGAGGTGCTGCTCGATCGACCGGGGCCGATCGTGCATGCCATCGCACAGGCGACGCCGGCCGGCTGGCACGGGCCGACGCTGTACATCGTCGCCGTGCTGCTGGCGACGCTGCTGCTGCGCATCGCGACCCTGGCGCTTGGGGTATGGCAGTCACGCGAGTTCTCGCTGATCGCCAAGGACGCGATCTTTCGCCTGCGCGCACGGCTGCTGCGGCGACTCGAGCACGTCTCGATGCGCGACTACGAGACCCTCGGTGCCGGGCGGGTCGCCTCGCACCTGGTGACCGATCTGGAGGCAATCGATCAGTTCGCCGGCGTGGGACTCGGCAAGTTTCTGATCGCCGTGCTGTCAATCGTCGGCGCCGGTGCGGTGCTTCTCGTCATGCACTGGCAGCTGGGACTGCTGATCCTGTTTCTGAATCCGCCCGTGGTGTATCTGACCACGGCGCTTGCACGACGCGTGAAGACGCTCAAGCGCCGCGAGAATGCCGCGTTCGAGGCGTTCCAGTCCGCGGTGGCCGAAACGCTGGAGGCAATCGCGCAGATCCGCGCATACAACCGCGAACATCATTTCATCGACCGCACAATCCTTGCCGCGCGTCGCATCCGGGAGGATGCCGCGGCGTTCGCCTGGCAGAGCGACGCCGCCTCGCGACTGTCGTTCACTGCGTTTCTGTTCGGCTTTGATCTGTTTCGCGCCGTGAGCATGGCGATGGTCGTGTTCTCGAACCTGTCCATCGGCGAGATGCTCGCGGTGTTCGCGTACCTCTGGTTCATGATGGCGCCGGTGCAGGAGGTGCTCGGCATTCAGTACGCATTCGCGAGTGCAAACGCCGCGCTGGGGCGCATCAATGAGCTGCTGCGTCTCGGCCAGGAGCCGCAGTACGCGCATCGCCGCGATCCGTTTCGCGAGGCCGCGACCGTCGGCGTTGCACTCGAACACGCAAGCTTCGCCTATGGCGATGGCCCGCCCGTCCTGGATGACGTCTCGATCGAGATTGCCGCCGGCGAAAAGGTCGCGCTGGTCGGCTCGAGCGGCGGCGGCAAGACCACCTTCGTGAACCTGTTGCTCGGGCTGTATGCCCTGGATCGCGGCCGCATCACCTATGGCGGCGTTGCGACCAACGACATCGGATTCGATGTGGTGCGTCGCAATGTGCTCGCCGTGCTCCAGCACCCCGCCCTGTTCGACGCCAGCGTGCGTGACAACCTGCGACTGGGGGTCGACGCCGAAGACGATGCGCTCTGGCATGCGCTCGATATTGCACAGCTCGCCGATGACGTGCGCAGACTCGACAGGCGGCTGGACGCAAGGCTGGGTCGCAACGGCGTGCGCCTCTCGGGCGGCCAGCGTCAGCGTCTGGCCATCGCGCGCATGGTGCTGCTCGAACCAAAGGTCGTGATCCTGGATGAGGCGACCTCGGCACTCGACACGGCGACCGAGGCGCGCGTACATCGCGCGCTGGCGGATTTTCTGCGCGGGCGCACGACGATGGTCATCGCTCACCGGCTGAGCGCAGTACGTGATGCCGATCGCGCACTGGTGTTCGACGGCGGTCGAATCATTGAAAGCGGTCGACATGAAGAGCTCATCACCGCTGACGGGCTGTACGCCCGGCTCTACGGGCAACAGTGAACGCACCCGAAACCACCGGTTTTCGCCCTGCCTGGTGGTGCCGCAACGCCCACCTGCAGACCATCTGGCCGACGCTGCTGCGCCGCCGGCCGCGCGTCGAGACTCGGCCCGAACGTGTCTTGCTGCCCGACGGTGATTTCCTCGATCTCGCCTGGACCGCCGAGACGGGTCCCGACGCACCGATCGTCGTCGTCCTACATGGACTCGAAGGTTCTCTGGAATCCAAGTACGCAGCCGGCATGCTCGCCGCGCTGCATCGCGCGCGCCTCACGGCGGTACTGATGCACTTTCGCGGCTGTTCCGGCGAGCCGAACCGTGCGCGGCGCAACTACCACTCCGGTGAGACCACGGACCTCGACTGGTTCGTGTCCGAGCTGCAACGACGCCATCCGCAACGAGCGTTGGCGGTCGTGGGCTTCTCGCTGGGCGGCAACGTGCTGCTGAAGTGGCTCGGAGAACGCGGCGCGACGACACCGGTCGCCGCGGCGGTGGCGGTGTCGGTGCCGTTCGATCTCGGCCGCTGCGCGGATCGTCTCGAACATGGTTTTTCACGCCTTTATCAGGCGCGGCTATTGATCTCGCTGCGCGCGAACCTGCGCCGCAAGTTTGCCGGTCGCGGCGATTCGCCGGTGCCGATGTCGGCGGTTGCGAGCTTGCGCAGCTTTCGCGAATTCGACGATGCAGTCACCGCGCCGCTGCACGGTTTTGCGTCCGCTGCCGACTATTACGCGAAATCCAGCTGCCGCGGGTTCCTGCGGCATGTCCAGCGCCCGACGCTGATCGTGCACAGCGCGGACGATCCGTTCGTGTACCCCGACGTAATGCCGACCGCGGCCGGACTCACACCATGGATTGAATTTGACCGCACGACACACGGCGGCCATGTCGGATTTGTCAGCGGGCGCAGCCCGTTCAGCCCGCGCTACTGGCTGGAATCGCGCGTGCCGCAATGGCTCGCCGCGCAATTCGCTCGTGAAACCGTAAGTTCAGCCGCCGAACCTTCAGGACAGCAGTTCGCGCGCGCGTGAAAACACCTGCGCGAACATGTCCGACGTCAATCGGCGCGTCTGCGTGTTGTAACGTGAGCAGTGATACGAATCCAGCAGGGTGTGCCGGCCAGCCAGGTCATGCTCCGCGCCATGCGCGAACCGGTAATCGGCCTTGCGCAGTGCCAGCGCGCGCAGCACGGCGTCGTGCGCAATCGCACCGAGCGCCAGCACGACTCCACCGGCCGGCACCGATTCCAGTTCCGCAAGCAGGTAGGCATTACAGGCCTTCACCTCGACCGGCAGCGGCTTGTTCTGCGGCGGCACGCAACGCACGGCATTGGTGATGCGGCAGTTGCGCAGCCGCAGACCATCGTCCGCCGCAACGGATTCGGCGCGCGTCGCGAAACCAAACTGATGCAGGGTCGAGTACAGCAGAATGCCCGCGTGGTCACCCGTGAACGGCCGGCCGCTGCGGTTGGCGCCGTGCAGGCCGGGAGCGAGCCCGACGACCAGCAAGCGCGCGCGGTCGACTCCGAAGCTCGGGACCGGCGCGGCGAAGTAGTCCGCAAAGCGCTCGCGGATCTCCTCGCGAAAGCCGACCAGGCGCGCGCACCCGGCACAGTCACGATCCGGTGCCTCGATCAATCGGAGTCCACGCCGATCACGCGATACCGCACCGCCAGTCGCGTGAGTTCCACATCGTTTTTCACGCCGAGCTTTTCGAACAGGCGATAGCGATAGGTGCTGACGGTTTTCGGACTCAGGTTCAGGGCATCGGAAATCTCCTGGATGCCCTGCCCGTTGACGACCATCAGCATGACCTGCATCTCGCGGGCCGAGAGCTGCTCGAACGGGTTCTCGCCGCGCTCCTTGCCGCCAACGGTATTGAGCGCCATCTTCTGCGCAATCTCGTTGGCGATGTAACGTTTGCCACGCATGACCATGCGCATTGCCGCGAGCATCTCGTCGGCGCTGGAACCCTTGGTGATGTAACCGGCGGCGCCAGCGTTCAGCACTTGGTTCGGATACGGTTCGCCGTCATACATCGTGAGCACGATGACCTTTGCTTCCGGCAGAAAACGTTGAAGTTTGCGGGTCGCCTCGATGCCGCCGATGCCAGGCATCTGGATGTCCATGAACACGATCTGGGGGTTGAACTGCCGGGCGAGTCTGATGGCATCCTCGCCGGTCGCACACTCCGCAACGACCTCGACCTCGCCAGTGCCTTCCAGCAGACTGCGGATACCGGCACGCACAAGATCGTGATCATCGGCCAATAAAACCGAGATCATTCCCTACCTCCCCGATTGATACGGGCGACGGCGCGCCTGCTGGTCTCACCCTTTGCGAGCGCCGCCGGATACCCCTCGCGAGTTGGGATTATACGCGGGCGGCAGGCGTGGTCACGCCTGCGGAGACCTGGAGATGAGACGGGTCCTCGCGCGCCGCCGGGCGGCGCGCGAGGACCCGACCGGATTCAGGCAGATTTGCGCATCAGGCGGCGCGCCGCGAAACCGGCGATACCGACTGCTGCCGCGATGGCTGCCAGGGGCGACAACGGTACCGGCCGCGGACCGACGTCGAACTGGACGAGGTAGCAGCTGCGGGTAGACGTCACGTTCAAATCGTTCCAGCCACCGAACCCGCCGCCAGTCCATTCCAAGGCGTCCTCGCCTCCCTGGTCATTCGGCTCGCCGCCGTTCCAGTTTTCATACAGGCCGTCCTGGGCCGATCCACCAGCCCCGCCAACCCAGAACAATTCACCAGTAACCCAGACCCAGTTGCCCTCAACCGCCAAGTCGTTTCCGCCAATCCAGCACGAGCCACTGCGAACAGAGTTCGCCGCGTTGGCCTCGGCTTCGGTCAGCGGGGTAGCAAGGTGACCGACAACCCCGAAAAGACTGCGAGCCGCGGCAGCGTCGCGGGCCTGGGTCCAGTTCAACGTGGTGTCGATGCGTTGGTACCACTTGCCGCCCGGCCCTTGCGCGATCGCCGAGTCGGCGCTTGCCGGCTGCGAAAGCGAGATGGCAAGCAGCGCGATTGCCGCGGTAGCGAAGTTCTTCATTGCGTTTCCCCCTTCGTGGAAACCACCCGCGTGCCGGGTGGGCTCGTGACCGTGTCTTTTTTTAAGCCCGCGCCCTGTCGCGAACTGGCGAACGTTATCGGGTTTCGACTCGCAAGGAGCAGGGTTACGCGGAAACCCTCTGAGATCGTTGGGTTTTACCACGTGGAAACCCGGGCGTTCAAGTTGGGCGGGCCCTCGTCCACGTGCACGACCTGCGCACCCGGAGCCGGGGTGTCTGGACTGGCGTCAAGGGACGGACTACCCGGTCCGCCCCTGTAGTCCGCCCTGCGGGCCGCGCTGCGCGCGTTCAAAATCGCTCCCGGCGATTTTGTCGAACCCGCGTGGGTTCTCTCCCACCCTCGCCCCGGTGGGCTCGGCACCTTCAGGCGCAATACCTCGAAGTTGGGAGGTTACGGGGATGTTTGGCGGAGAGGGTGGGATTCGAACCCACGGACCCCCTTTTGGAGGGTCACTCGATTTCGAGTCGAGCCCATTCGACCACTCTGGCACCTCTCCTGATTCGGTCGAAAACATCGGCTGCCATGCCGAACCCTGTCAGTCAGACCACCACACAAAGGGTGGGATTACGAAATACCTCCTTAGTATTTCGCCCTGCGGGCCGCGCTGCGCGCGTTCAAAATCGCTCCCGGCGATTTTGTCGACCGCCCCAAGGACCCGTTGTGCAGGTCACGATGCCCGCCTGGACTTGCCTCCCGGCGAAGACACACCTGCGATCCACAATGCGGTCGACGCAAATTCAGGGGCTTGGTCTAGCCGCGAAAGTATACCAGCGTCGCCGCCCGCCACTCACCGCCAGCGGCTATTTGAAGAGTTCGGCTTCCATCGACAGGAATACCTGATAGGCGTTGCGGCGGTTGGCTTCCTCGAACGCCGGCCAGTTCGCGAATCGCGACCAGTCCACGCCGCTGTATGTGTCATCGAAGCCTTGCAGTTCGGCAACTCCGGCGCCCATCTGCTCACGCAGGTACGCGAGGTAGTCGCGCGTCGCGCCAATGGCTTCGGTCGGACGCATTGCGGCCGGGCCGTGACCGGGCACCAGCGCCGCGACGCCCGTGGTCTGCATCTGTTCGAGGTTTTCGAGCCAGCGCCGACTGTTCGCATCGCCCAGAAACGGCGTACGCCCTTCGAAGATCAGATCGCCCGCGAACAGAACCCGGTCCGGTTCGACGTACACGGTCAGATCGCCCTTCGAATGGGCCGCACCCTGCGGCGTGACGGTGAGTTGAATACCGCCCAGTTCCAGCTTCAACTCGGATTCGACCCAGCGCGTGGGCCACACGAGCCGGGTCTGGTCGTTGACCCACGGGTCCAGCGAGAACCGCCGTTCTTCGAGGCGCTCCTTGCCGAGCCCTTCCAGATATTCGCGCGAACCAGTCGGACCGAGAATTTCCGCGCCGGCGCCCTCGAACACCTGAAGTCCCAGGATGTGGTCGGCATGGTAGTGCGTCGCGATCGCATAGCGGATGGGCGCACTGGTGATCTCGCGAATGAGGCCCAGCATCTTGGCCGCCAGTGATGGCGTGCCAAGCGCGTCGATGACCGCGACACCCTCCGGTGTCACCACAAACCCGGCGTTCGAAATGAAGCCGGCGTTGTCGGTGGCAATGCCAGCCGCGCCCTGCACGTAATAGACGTGCTTGGAGACCTGTTTCAGCCTCATCTCGACATCCACGGGCGCATATTCAGCGGCCGCGGCGACGGCCGCCAGGGCCGAGAATGCCAGCACCGAGGCCCGCATCGTTGCTTTTAACTTCATGGTAATCATGGGCTTATCGTCGCATTTTGAAAAACGTCTGAAGCAAGGCCGCAGACGCCTCGGCCAATAATCCATATTCGCAGACCACGCGATGGTTGTGGCCGTCGCCCGGCAGCACGTTGAACCGGCCGCCGGCTGCGCCGGTCTTCGGGTCCTGCGCCGCAAACACGAGCCGCTCGACCCGCGCGTGGATGATCGCGCCCGCGCACATGGTGCAGGGTTCGAGCGTCACGTACAGGGTCGTGCCCGGCAGCCGGTAGTTATCCGTGAGGGCGCCTGCCCCGCGCAGCGCGACGATTTCGGCATGCGCCGTTGGATCCGAGCGCCGGATCGGCTGGTTCCAGCCCTCGCCCAGGCGCTCGTCGCCACGCACCAGCACGGCGCCGACCGGCACCTCGCCGGCGGCCTCCGCCTGCCTGGCAAGAATCAGCGCGCGGTTCATCCAGGCCCGGTCGGCCTCGGTCCATGCCCCCCCCGCAGTCTCAGCGTTCAACAATTCGCGCTCCGCGCAGCGGATGAATCAACCGGCGAGGATAAAGCGGAATGTGCACCACGGCCAACCGACGACAAAAGGTGCATCACGCCACGCACGCGCGAGGGTCGGGAGGACGCCAGCGATCGCCTTGACCAAGAAAGACACTCCCGTATCATGCGCCGATGACCGCCAGACTCGTCCAGAAACACCTCATCCACGGCACCCGGGAATTCGAACTCGTGGACGATTGCGTCAACATCCGTTCCCGCAAGGGTCTGAAGGATGAAGCGCTGACGGTCGTGTTGTCCGCCGTGGACCCGAAGCCCGTCGCGAAGGGTTCCACGCTGGCATTCGTCAGCGCGATCAGTCGCGAACCGCTCATCGAGTTCTTCGTCAACAAACCAACGCCGGAAGAATTCGACGCCTTCGTGTCGAAGGTTCGTGAGCGCGCGCTGGACGAGGATTTCGGACGTCCACGGGTGCGGGAAACAGGCCGGACCGTGAAGGTCGAGCAGGTGCAGATTGCGATCGACATGCTGCGCACCTACGTGACGGATGCCGAGATCACTCCACTGCTGCAATCACTCGAAGCCCTGAAGCAGGACCCGAATAATCTCGCCAGGCTGGCCGACATGTACGCCGCATTCAATGGCCTGGGCCTGATACAGGGTGCCGTGCTGAACTATGCGCCCTACGTCGGCACCCTGATGTCCGACGACGTACCGGACTGAGTGACGGCGTCAACGAGAATTTGCCGGTCCGGATAGAACAGGCCCCCAATGGGCCTTCGTCATCAACCCATCGAGCGCGCTACTCGCCGCCGCCCTGCGGAACGGACGCGGTTTCGTCCACGCAGCTGACGCTGTAGGCCCACTTGGTCGATGCTGACGGCACGTCCGGATTACAGCCGGGCTCGACATCGATGAACATCGAACTGCTGCCGCCGCTGATCTCGATCTTCGCCTTCAATTCACCATTGGTGCCGATGCAGTCGGCCTGCGCAACGGTCTGACCATTGTGTTTGAAAGTCAGCCGGTCTGGAATCTGGAAGGTTTCCACCGTGATCCACACCGAGCCCTGATTGCCACCAAGATCGAGTTCCAGACCATCGAAGCCGTCGTTGAATCCACCGGCCGAGGCATGTGTCTGCCCACAAGCCAGCGCCTTTTCGCACTTCGGCGAGCAGCCATCCCCGAGCAACTGGTTGCCGTCGTCGCATTGCTCGCCGCTTTCGACCTTGCCGTTTCCGCAGATCGGCGCCGGTGCCTTGAACGAAACGCAGGGCGAGTGCATTGGACCCTGATGGCATTGGCTGTTTAGCCACGCATTGTTGGCGACCGACCACGAATACGTCTGCCCGGGAAACAGTCCGTTGCCCGATGCAATCGCGCTGCTCTTGCCGGGCGAGCTACCCGGAATCATTTTCTTCGCAACCAGATTTGAACCGATACACCCAAGTCCCTGATAGACCGAAACCACGAATTCCCCGAACGGGGCATGGTCGCTCTTCCACGGCAGCACGACCGGGTCGTTTTCGGCGAACGCATGCCCGTCGAGCAGATTCGGCGTCGGCGTATCCGCCTCGATGAAATAGAACGCGCCGAGCTTGTCCGGCAGTCCGCGATAGCCATCCGGGCCGAGCGACTCGACATGCCACCAGTAGCCCAGATGCAGCGGGCCCTGCATCGGGCCGGCCCCGGCGGTACTGACGAGTTCAGTCTGTTTGCTGGCCGGTGTCGCGGTGTAGCTTTGTGCAAACACCTCGGGACCGTGCTCGATCGTGAAACTCGAGTTGGATGTCGCGCCGGCTTCTGCCCATGCCTCGGTGAGACGCAACACGTAACCCTCTGCATTCAGCACGCCAGCCCACTCGAACGGAATTGACGCACCCAGATCAACGCACACCGCATCACCCGCCGAAAATTTGGGATGCAGCTTCTTCGGCAGCGTGCCGGCGCCATCGACGCGCCAATGGCCGTCCTCAACGGGCAGTCCGCCCGCGTCGAACCACGGCGGTGGCCCGACCACGCGCACCTGCCACCAGTAACTCACATTGTCATGCAGCCATTCGGGCTGGACATTGAGCGGAAATTGCAGGGTGTTCGCATCGAGCTTCAGCGGGTCGTAGTTCAGGTTCGGGTTCAGGGTTTCGCAGGGCACCGGGCTTTTCGGGTTCGCCGACTTGAACACACCGTCGCAGTCGGTCAGATCGAGCAGATAATGGTCGGCGCCGATGACCTCGTCCCACTTCAACAAGGTCGGCCACGGGTAGCGCGGTTCCGCATTCAAGGGCTCCAGAAGCATCACGCGCGGCAGACTGGTGGCAAACGGCACTTCCGTCCAGGCACCCGCGTTCTGGCCATGCTCCCCGTCCGGACCGATGGCCCGAATCCGCCAGGTGTGTTCGCGCTCGACCCGAACGTCGAGTTCCATGCTGGTCGCGGAGGTCGGTTGCGGCTCGAGCAGAGGCTTGTGCCAGTCGGGCGGCTGACTGTGCGGGCCCTCCTGAACCTGCAGCTCGTAGGTTTCGGCAGCGTTCACCGGCTTCCAGCTGAAGTTCAGGTTCCAGGGATGGTATTCGTCCTTGTGCTCGATCCACGGCTCGATCGGTTCGACGGCCTTGGGCGCGGTCCGGAACGACACCGGCACGCGCCAGTCCTGCCAGTCCTCGCTGTCGATCGCCCGCCCCCGCACGCGCCAGAAGTATTCGGTATCGGCACGCAGATTCGGGCGCTGTTCCGGCGCCAGTGACACCGTCTGCGGGTACGATCCGGACGCCAACGGTACGGTAGTGCGACTCACCACCTCGCCGACAAAGCTTGCGTTCGTACTGATCTCCACCTGCCACTGCACCTCGACACCGAGCGCTTCCCAGGACAGTTCCACGGGCCATGGTTCGACCTGGGTCGCGAGATTCGCCGGCGCATAAACCAGGGTGTTCTGATAACCGGGGCCATAACCCGCAGCGAACGCTGCGTCGAGCAATGCAGCAACCGTGACGGTGTGCTCCCCGAACAGGATTTCGGCGACGATCTGCTCGGCGTCCAGGGCGTCGAGATAACTCGCCGTCGGATACAGCAGGTTTGTCATGGCCAGAAAGTGGATTTCGCCGGCCTTGTCGGGACCAACGCCTTCGAACGACGGCGGATCGCCTTCGGCAAACCGATAGAACGCGTAGCTGTGCGGTCCGCCAAACAGATGCATCGTGGCATCCGGGTTCGCCATCAGTGCATTCCAGGCCGCATCCTGATAATGCGTGGGCTGTGCCGGGATGGACTGTGCCGGGTCGTGCAGCAGCCGACGCTGATCCAGATTCCACTGGTTGCCGATCCAGTAGTCGACCGGTGCATTTCGAATCGCGGCCTCAGCCAGCACACCGAAGATGTCCGCAAACGACTCCGACAAGCCGCCGGCATCCGGCGCGCTCAGATCGTAGTCGAAACCCTGCAATGCGCCGACGCTGTGGTACTGGATCGCGTGGGTCATCTCGTGGGCGAGAATCTCCGGATGCACCAACGGCTCATAGTCGTTGCCCGCCGGGCTTGTCCCGCCCGCGCCCACTGCGATGATTTCCCACTGGTCCGGCGGGTCGTTGGGGTCCAGCGGATCCGGTCCGAACCATCCCGCATCGGTCGGCCCAAAGGCACCAGCGCCGTTCTGCGCCGGATACTGCAGGTTCAGATAGACGTTCAGCCCCTTGTTGCCGACCCCGTCTGGCCCGACCCAGCCATAGCGATTCGCGAAGAACTGCCACGCCTGCTGCGCCGCCCAGTGCGCGCTGCTGCCAAGCAGCTTCAGGGTGTCCGCCGTCGTCGGGCTGTTGATGATGATCTCGTCGAAGTTCAGCGGAGTGGACTGGCTCTTGGCATCGCGCGTGTGCAGCTGTACTGAGGCCGCGGTACGCAGGCGAATCTGCGGATTCGCCGGATTTTCGTTCTGCTCGGCGGCAAACCCCTGCACGCCGTCGTATTCCGTCGCGCCACTCGTCACGATCGGCAGCCATGCGCGGCGGTCAAGGCGCGTCTGCCGGACCATCGCGCCCGTGCCGGCATCGATCAGCACCTCCAATGACAACAGCGGTGTCTTAGCCGACATGCGCAGGCGGTAGACCAGCCGCGCGTGCCTGCCACGCAGCCCCGGGTACACGTCAATGACCAACTCCGGCTCACCCCGGGCCGAGACCTCCGCTCGTGGCCATTGGCGCGCCAGTGCACGACGGGCACTGATGATTGCTGCGGCGCCATCGAGCTTGGGTCGCGTCGCGACGTTCAGCCCGGTTTCCAGTCGGCCGATGCCAGCGGCGACCGAGCCACCGCAGACAAGCAGATGAAAGTGCCCGTTCAGCAGCGCAATCGAGCGATGCGTCTGCCGAAAATGCTGGACTTCACAACGTCCGACCGGGCCGGATGCAGGTCGCGATTGCAGTGGCTCGAGTCGGTCGTGCTCGCCCAGCCCAAGTGCAGCCAGGTAATGCTGCAGCAGTTCCACGGGAGTCAGATTCACACCGCGCGCAATCCGGAAACTGCGAACGGCGCCGTCCTCGCGACGTGTGGCCGCAAACGGCGGCGGCGTGACCGGAACATCGACCTGCCCGGAGTTCACGCCGGGCGCGGGCGAGACCTGTCGCGCGGGCGTCACCGAAACGCCGTCGGCCTGTACGGATGCAGCGCCGAGCAGCACCGCAATGAGGACCGGGATCCGGGAGCACCATGCGTTCAACGTCACGACTCCGTGTTCAGCCGGGCGAGCGAAACAATGTAACCGGAATCTTTCACACGCAGCCGTCCGAAATCCCTGCCGCGTGTCACATTAGGCGACGCGCGGGTCTATTCCCACTCGATTGTAAATAAGCCGTTTTTATCTTTTATATTCAATGGCTTATTTTCCTGCTAAACGGGAATACCATGAAAAATACCATCCTCAGAAATTTCTTTAATAATACGGCTATATTTTACCGACTTGCCCAAAGAAGCAGAAGTCAAATCCAATATAACCACGTAACTATTCTTCCAGGTATTCGGCAGGTATCCGCAGCGGAAAACCGGTTTGACTCACCTTGCAGAGACTAACCATGCGATACATGTCCAACAGGAGCCGCCGGCAGAGTCAACCGTACCCGCAAACCACCCAGCGGTGATTCGCCCAGTTCGATCGAACCATCATAAAGCTGGGCAAGGTCATCGACGATAGCCAGCCCCAGCCCGCTTCCAGGTACCTGCTCATCAGCCCGAACGCCTCGGGCCAGTACTGCCTGCCTCTGTTCCGAGGCCAGCCCCGGCCCATCGTCATCGACCTGTATAACGAGTCGCTCACCCTCGACAAGGAAAGAGACTTCAACACGGCTGTTCGCCCACTTCCAGGCATTGTCCAGCACATTACCGAGCATCTCCTGCAGATCCTGTTGTTCGCCGCGAAACACCGGCGCAATTTCATTGTCGGCGATGGTGACAGAGATTTTCCTGTCCTGATACAGACGGTCCATGACACGCACTATAGAATCGACCAGTGGGCGAACATCACTGCGCACGCCGGGAACAGTTGCCGCAGCTGCGGCGCGCGCCCGCGCCAGATGGTAGTCGACCTGACGCCGTGCAATCACCACCTGCTCACTAACCAGTTGAGGTAGACCAGGGCCGGGACGCGCCGCGGCGTTGGCCAGGATCG
>JAGRGH010000058.1 GCA_020445605.1 Chromatiales bacterium | reverse complement strand
GCGTGTCATTGTGTGTGTGCTTTACGGTTGGCACATGTTTCTACGGAACTTGTCCTAGTCTTGTAGTATCGTAAGCAGCTGGGGGTGCCCATCGGGAGATGGGAACAACACTTACTATCTTATTGATATATTTACGTTGGGAACGACGGCGAGAGTTGACTGTACGGCAGACCCACACACAATGAACTATTTATTTAGATCAAGTGGTTGTGTCAGCACAAGTTAAGACTTTCTTCGGAAAGTATGCCTCATTTGGGGTTTGAGGCTAGCCAGATGTAGGTCGAGTTAGTTGTCTAATGAGTGACCGAGTTTGAGTGAACGTCCCCACGTGCTGATGCGATCATTTCTAAATAGATAGGTGTTCGACCATCAGAGCCATGCCATCCTAACTCTGCCTATGCCGGTCCCAAGCCCGGATGAAAAAAAGAGGAGGGAGATGGTAAGCTTTTAGTTAAGTTATTGACAATTTTCAGCTGTGTATTGTTAATCTAGATTTTATTTTGACATGCCTTTAAAAATGCTTTAGAGAAATAAATTTTAAATCATATTTATGTGCATTTATTTGTAATGTTGTTACAAATAATTATTTTAAATAAAGCAACTAAAAAAGAAAGATGAAAGTGGTCGCCCAAAAACAACAACAAATGTCCAAAAAGAAGATTAAGCGTCTCAATTTAAGAGATGGCGTTTGACTACGTGGTTTAACAAAGAAATTTGGTTTTTCGAATAAATACTTATGCTATATTATCAACAAAAAGTCAAATGTCGTAAATTTTTACTGCTTTTTCGTGAAAAAATTGTTATCATTAGCTATGAGCCGTATTTTTCTTTAAACAATCTAGACATTACTGAAAATGTTGGTTTCCATTTCTCAAACGTAAATTCAGCAACAGACGATGTTAGAATGAAACAAACAGAAATTATACATCGGGCTTATGTTTTCAAATTAAAGAATTCGCCTGTCTTAAATTGATTTATCTAGCCAAGTCGTCATTGAAAATTTCTATATTTTAAAATATATGTTTTGTCAAATTAAAAAATTTTTTAATTAACTTCACAAAAACGATGATATTGTGTTTTGGCTAGATTTTGCTTCATCTCATTATTTCTCACGCAAAGTGCAAGACTATCTAAAATCCTGAAATATCAAATTTTTACCTAAAGAGCATAATTCATTGACAAAAAATGACAATGTTCGTCTATATGAAATAAAAAACTTGTAATTTTTTCATTATTTTATAGTTAATTTTTTAAGTATTTTACTTTTTTAAATTAATAAAATTGCTCATTTCGCTTAAAAATTTATTCGACTTTAAATTCTAATTATAAATTAATAAAATTTGATGATACAAACATTATTTGATTTAAAAAACTAATATATTAGAAAAATGAATTTTGTTTTGAATTAAAAATTAATTCAATTAAATTGTCAATTAAATTTATAAAATATTTAAATAGTTCCAAGTTTAAAAAATTATTGAGATTCAATCATTCTAGTTTTTCATTAAATTGTCTTTGTTTTTGAAAGATGTAATGTTCCATAAATGTAATCCAAAAATGTATTTATTGCTTGATTGATTGATTTTTAAGAATACTTTTTTGAAAAATGTAATCCATAAATTTATTCCAAAAATTATTTTTAATTTTTTTTGCAATTGTTTTGCAATTATTTTAAAATTTAAATGCAATTGTTAAAAATTTTTTTCAATTTATTTTCAAATTTGTTTGCAATTATTTTAAAATAATTTTTAATTTTTATGCAATTATTTTGCAACTATTTAAAAATTTTTTGTAATCATCTTGCAATAATTCTGCCATAATTTTTTATTATTTTGCAATAAATAGAATTATT
>JAGRGH010000057.1 GCA_020445605.1 Chromatiales bacterium | reverse complement strand
CGAGCCGTCGGCCACGCCGTCGCCGAAACCGTCACCGATGCCGTTGCCGAAGAAAGGACCGTTGCCCCAGAAGGCATTGGCGGAGGTGGCGGCCAGGAGGGCGGCAGCTGCGATGATCTTTTTCATGATGTGTCTCCCAAAAGAGGTTTAGAGGTTGATTAGGTTTGGGACCACGAGGTCCATGGGTGAGCATTCTATTAGCATCGACTAATATAAGCAACCCCTAATTTAGATATTTTTTAGGGACGCCCAAATCGGGCTCATGGCCGAACCCGCCGGGTCCGGTCACGAACGGGTGAGGGCACCTGATGACGGCGCTTCCGCCAGCCTGCACACTAGGCGCCCCCTGCATACGCCTCGCACCGGGACACCAGCCAATGCCCAGTTCCCGTCTGCCCGGTACCGTCTACCTGCTCGCGCTCTGTCAGGCGCTGATGATGAGCAGCAGCACGCTCATGGTCACCGCGGCGGCCCTGGTCGGCTACAGCCTTGCCACGGACAAGGCGCTGTCCACGCTGCCACTCGCGTTGCAGTTTCTCGCCACCATGGCAACGACCATTCCGGCGGCCTGGCTGCTGGCGCGAATCGGGCGCAAGGCCGGTTTCATGGCCGCGACGGCACTGTCGGTGAGTGGTGGCGCGGTCGCCGTGCTGGCGATCCGCGCGCACGAGTTCTGGTGGTTCTGTGCGGCGGCGGTGCTGCTCGGGATGTTCAATGCCTTCGGCAGCTATTACCGGTTCGCAGCAGCCGACATCGTTGTGGTGGCGGACAAGGCCCGCGCGATCAGCATGGTGCTGGTCGGCGGCGTGATCGCGGCGTTCGTCGGCCCGAACCTCGCGAACTTCGGTCAGCATCTGTTGGACGGTGCGCGCTTCGCGGGCAGCTTCGTATTCGTGATCGGCATGGGCCTGCTGTCGTTCGTGCTGCTTGCATTCACGCGCTACACGGGGCATGTCGTGGAGCATCCCGCCGGCGCCGGACGGCCGTTACTTGAGATCGTGCGTCAGCGGCGTTTCATCGTTGCGGTGCTGTGTGCCATGCTCGGTTACGGTGTGATGAGTTTCATCATGACCGCGACACCGCTGGCGATGGAGCACCATCACCACGAATTCAGCGACACCGCATTCGTGATCGAGTGGCATGTGCTGGGCATGTTTGCGCCGGCCTTCGTGACCGGAAGACTGATCCGGAGGTTCGGCGTGGAACGTGTGTTGTGGACCGGTGCGGTGCTTGGTGCACTGACGATCGTGATCAACCTGGCCGGCACTTCGCTGTGGCACTTCTGGGTGGCACTGCTGCTGCTCGGTGTGAGCTGGAACTTCCTGTTCATCGGTGGCACCACGCTGCTGACCGAAACCTACCGCCCCGAGGAGCGCGCGAAGGCGCAGGCCATCAATGACTTTTCGGTGTTCACGGCGACGACGCTCGCGTCGCTGTCGGCGGGCGCGATGCTGCACCGCTTCGGCTGGTGGTGGGTGAATGTCGGCGTCATTCCGCTCGTCATGCTCATCGTTGCCGCGCTGGTGTGGCTGGCATTGGACGGCCGCCGGTCGGCAGCTACGACTGCGGGCTGAACGCAGGAGAGTTCAGTCGACCGTGTGAATGACGCGCAGACCGTCGCTTACCGCATCGACCGGCACATAGCTGATGGCCTGTGGGTTGCGCCGGAGCATCTCGACGAGCGTCCGGTGATCGCTGAACTGCTTGGGCGGACGGCCCTTGCCGGTGAAGATCAGTGTGGTCCAGTAGGAATTGAGTTGTGCGAGCGACTTGCCGGAGATGATCCGGTAGAACTCACTGCGCAGGCCCGAGTCGGTCACTTCCATCGGCGCGGCGCGGCTGCCGTCGGCATAGTGGCTGGCCTTGGCCAGAAAGATGGCCGCAATCTCGTCCTGCGAAAGGGTGTGAACCGGCGAATCCTGCGGCACCACAACCGCGAATCGCGTGCCCACCGCCTCCGGTGTGGCACCCAGAAGCAGCAGCAGACCGAGCAGCTGCGCCCTCATCAGAACACGCCCTCGAACAACAGGCTGAATACCGTTGTTTCGAAATCGCGGTCGGGCCGGTTCGCGAACGAGTGATCGTGGATGTCCACGCGTTCGACCTCGGCCTTCAGCGCATAGCGTTCCCCGATGTCGTAGCGCACGCCGAACGCCAGCGATCGTGTGCGCAGCAGACCCTCGCGGACCTCGGGCGCACCGGGCGGTGGCATGGCCGGCGGACCGCCGCCAGGCGGCATTCCGCCCGCGCCGCCAGCGGGTGGCTGAAGGTCCGGGACGACAAAGTCCAGCGCGTGATATTGCGCAAGGAGGTACGGTGTCAGCCGGCCGAAGCGCCGTGAAACACCGAGGTAGGCCAGGATGTCGTCGGGATTGACCTCGATGTCGGCATACGAAAATCCCGCGTTCAGCGTGAAACCGGCGAGCGGATACTGGCCTTCGGCGCTGAACATCCAGGCGGCGGCGTCACTCTCGATGCGACGGCCAGTGGGGGTGTCGACGTCGTAGCGGGCGTGGAATATTGCGGCCTTCAGCCAGGCATCGTTGTGCTCGATCTTTGCGGACAGCAGGCCGACCTGGTGGCCGTCGACCACCTGGTCCTGTTCGTGTTCGCCGATGCCGAGGATGCCCTGGAACTCGAGATTGAATCCCTTCCAGGCAAGCTTCTTGATGAACTCGCCGCCGTAGTAATCGTTGAACCCGGCCGCGCCGCTGTCGGGCACCACCGGGCGCGCCCAGGGCCGCGAGAGCCCCACGTAGCGCAGCTCCGCACCCTGGAAAAACGGGATTTTCAGCAGACCGCCGCGCAGGTTGAGGCCGTCGCCTGCGTCGTGGCTCAGATAGGCCCACTCGAGTTTGGGCGTGAAGTCCTTGAATTCACGCCGGGTGCTCACTGCCTGGCCGATCAGGCTCAGGTCCTCGGCCAATTCGATTTCCGCCTGCACGCCAATGACGGAGCTTTTGAGCGAAACCTCGCCTTCGTCGAGCGGCGGCCGTGGCAGGTCCTCGCCGTGACTGACTTCCGCGGTAAGGCTGAAGAACCCGTGGACGGTCAGCCAGTCCGGCAGTTCTGTGCCGTGGGCTCGCGGCATGGCGAGCGCAGCCAGCAGCAAGCAGCCGGCTCTGCGTACAAACCGTTTGGTATGTGCCCCTGACATAAGAACCTATCTCAACGTACCGGCGGCTGCGGCCGCGACTCTTGTTCGCGGACGTGGTACAGGTGACTGTTATAGTTGTCTGATTCTAGCAGCCTGCTTTTGGATTCATGCGCCGGCGTACATTCGAGCTGACGATTTTCCAGCGGATGTTGGTCGCGCCAATCATCGCGGCGCTGCTGTATTCGGTCTATCTGCTGCACGGCTATCTGGACAAGCAGCGCAGCGTCAGCAACCTGGAAGCGATCTACGGTGAGTATCTGCCGGCGGTCGATCTCGCGAACCAGAATGCGATCCTGCTGGATTCCGTTGCCACGGCGCTGAAGGATGCCGTGTTGGCCGGCGAGCGGGAGTGGGTCTCCAATACGCAGCTGCACGCGAACCGGATCATCGAGAATCTGGGCCAGCTCGCGGCATACGAAAACATCGTTCCCGCCCAACACATCAGTGCGCAGCGCCAGCAGTTCCATGACTACTACAGCCACGCACTGAAGCTCTCGCTCTCCATGCTGGATCCGACCAGCGGCGCCGAGCAGAACAATGCCCTGATCGATGGCGTGGAACGTTCCTATGTCGCGTCCCGGGACGACTTCCAGGCACTGCACGGACTGCTGGCGAAGCGCCTGGAGGCGGAGATTCAGCGCATCCAGTACGATCAGCGCCATTCGAACCTGGTCGCACTGGCGATCGGTGCCACCCTGCTGCTGGTGACCCTGTGGATCACTTTTCAGCTGTCACTGTCCACGCGGCGCAATCTGGACCAGGTCAAGACCGCGATGCGCGAACTCGCCCAGCAGGAGCCCGATTTTTCGCGTCGCCTGAGCCATGCCAGCAACGATGAGCTGGGCGAGCTGACGTACTGGTTCAACGCCCTGTCGGACAAACTCGAGGAAAACTACACAGACATCGAAAGGCTGTCGGTGACCGACAAGCTCACGGGCTTGTGGAATCGCGCGAAGATCGATCAGCTGTTCGAGCAGGAACTCGCGCGCGCGCGGCGTTATGCGCAGCCACTGTCAGTGGTGCTGATCGACCTCGATCATTTCAAGGCGGTCAATGACGGCTTTGGCCATCAGGTCGGCGACGCGGTGCTGGTCGACATTGCCGGGCTGTTCCGCAACCAGACCCGTCAGACCGATCACCTCGGACGCTGGGGCGGCGAGGAATTCATCGTTCTGCTGCCGAATACCGGTATCGCGGATGCAAGCCGATTCGCCGAAAAACTGCTGGAGGCCACGGCTAGGCATGAATTTGCGCGCGTCGGTCGGCAGACCCTCAGCGCCGGTGTTGCGGCATACCGCGACGGTGACACCCAGGACAGCCTCACCCGGCGCGGCGATGATTGTCTGTATCGCGCGAAGGCGCTGGGACGCAATCGCGTGGTGGCCGAATCCCAACTCGATCAGACCGGCTGATCTGCCGTCACCGTGCGTGACGTGCGGTCGGTCAGCGCGCCGATCCGAAGTTCAGCATGGCGTCCGGCGGTATGTCGTGCGCATCGAACCAGCCGGCCGGAACCTCCAGCGCATACAGCGCCGGCAGGGGTGAGGCGGTGATCGTCTGCGTGTCTTCGGCGCGCATGGATTCGATCGACACGAGCCGGCCTTCGGCATCGAAGAACCCGATGTCGAGGTCGAAGTGCGTGTCCTTCATCCAGAAACGCAGAATCTGCGGCTGATCGAACACGAACAGCATGCCGCGGCCCGCGCCGAGTGAGTCGCGTCCAGAAAGTCCCCTGCGTCGTTCACTCTGGCTGTCCGCGATTTCCACGCGCACCGGCGTGCCGCCGACACGGATCGTGGTTACGTCGGGTGGGCCGCTGTCGCAGGCGGCGCCAAGCAGCAGCAGCAGCGCGATGAGCGCTAGAATTCCGCCGCGCATGGCTTTCGTCCGTGCCGGTTGACGCGTTCCGGTCAGACCGGCTTGTAGATCTCGGCGCCCTCGGCATTGAATTCGGCGGCCTTGTCGGCCATGCCGCGTGCCAGCACGTCCTGATCGGACGCACCGATCCTTGCCGCATAGTCGCGTACGTCCTGCGTGATTTTCATCGAGCAGAACTGCGGGCCGCACATGGAACAGAAGTGCGCGACCTTGTGCGCCTCTTTTGGCAGCGTCGCGTCGTGATACTCGCGCGCGCGCTCCGGGTCCAGAGACAGGTTGAACTGGTCTTCCCAGCGGAACTCGAAACGTGCCTTGGACAGTGCGTTGTCGCGCAGCTGTGCGCCCGGCAGACCCTTGGCGAGATCGGCCGCGTGCGCGGCGATCTTGTAGGCGACGATGCCGTCGCGCACGTCCTCGCGATTCGGCAGGCCGAGGTGCTCCTTCGGTGTCACATAGCAGAGCATGGCGGTGCCATACCAGCCGATCTGCGCTGCGCCGATGGCACTGGTGATGTGGTCGTAGGCCGGCGCGATGTCAGTCGTGAGCGGGCCCAGGGTGTAGAACGGCGCCTCGAAGCAGTCGCGCAGTTCCTTGTGCATGTTCTCTTCGATGAGCTGCATGGGCACGTGGCCCGGTCCTTCGATCATGACCTGGCAGTCCTGTGCCCAGGCGCGCCGGGTCAGCTCGCCCAGGGTTTCGAGTTCGGCGAACTGCGCGCGGTCGTTCGCATCCGCGATCGAACCGGGGCGCAGTCCGTCGCCGAGCGAAAACGACACGTCGTAGGCACGCATGATCTCGCAGATCTCGTCGAAGTGCGTGTACAGGAAGCTTTCCCGATGATGCGAGAGACACCACTTCGCCATGATCGAACCGCCGCGCGAGACGATGCCGGTCACGCGCTGGGCGGTCAGCGGAACATAGGCGAGCCGCACACCGGCGTGGATTGTGAAATAGTCCACGCCCTGTTCGGCCTGTTCGATCAGCGTGTCGCGAAACAGCGCCCAGGTCAGTTCCTCGGGACGGCCGCCGACCTTTTCGAGCGCCTGGTAGATCGGCACGGTGCCAATCGGCACGGGGCTGTTGCGCACGATCCATTCGCGCGTTTCGTGGATGTTGCGGCCAGTGGAAAGGTCCATGAGCGTGTCACCGCCCCAGCGACACGACCAGACCAGTTTCTCGACCTCTTCGCCGATCGACGAAGTCACGGCCGAGTTGCCGATGTTGGTGTTGATCTTGACCCGGAAGTTGCGTCCGATGATCACGGGCTCGAGTTCCGGGTGATTGATGTTGGCCGGAATGATGGCGCGCCCGCGCGCGACCTCGTCGCGCACGAACTCCGCGGTGATGGTGTCGGGCAGCGCGGCGCCGAAGTGCTGCCCGCGATGCTGACGCAAAAGCGTGGCATAGCGTGGATCGGCTCGCAGCTCATCGAGGCGCTGGTTTTCGCGCAGTGCGACGAATTCCATTTCGGCGGTGATCTCGCCGCGCCGCGCATAGTGCATCTGTGTGACGTTCGCGCCGGTGCGCGCCCGGCGCGGGGCGCGGCGGTGTTCAAAGCGCAGATGCGCGAGCGCCGGATCGGCCTCGCGCGCCCGCCCGTATTCGGAACTCGGGCCGGACAGTTGCTCGGTGTCGCCGCGGGCCTCGATCCAGCTCGCCCGCAGGGGCGGCAGGCCGCTGTGCAGATCGATCTCGACGGCCGGGTCGGTGTAGGGGCCGGAGGTGTCGTAGACCGGGACCGGCGGGTTGGCCTCCACACCGGTGTTGGTGTGCGTCGGCGTCAGTTCGATCTCGCGATACGGTACGCGGATATCGTGCAGCACGCCGCGCAGGTAGCGCCTCGTGGAGCCCGGGAACGCGCGCGTGACGGCAGCGGACAGCTGCGCGGTTTTCAGTGACAGTTCCTGGGGGATCGCGTTCATGGCTCGCCTCTGGTGCGTCGGGCGGGGACGAACGATCGCGCGTCGGTGGCGCCGGCATGGCGGCCGCGCGCACGACCGGCCGCGAGCACCGGCGTCCGGGGAAGTTCGGGCACTTTACCAAAACCGCCCCGCACCCGCCGGGCCGTTTGCCGGAAGGCTGGCTCCAGCCTGCTGGGTATAATCCGCCGCCCCTGTTTCGCAACCGGACCGCCGTGATGGTTTCCATTGGTACGCCCCTGTCGCCCTCGGCCACGCGCGTGTTGTTCTGCGGCGGCGGTGAGCTCGGCAAGGAGGTCGTGATCGAGCTGCAGCGCTTCGGCGTGGAGGTGATCGTGGTGGATCGCTACGCCAATTCGCCGGCCATGCAGGTTGCGCACCGTTCGCATGTCATCGACATGCTCGATGGCAAGGCCCTGCGCGCAGTCATCGAGCAGGAACGTCCGCACCTGATCGTGCCCGAGATCGAGGCCATTGCGACCGGCACCCTGGTCGAGCTGGAGCACGAGGGTTTTACGGTGATCCCGACTGCGCGCGCCGCGCGGCTGACCATGGACCGCGAGGGCATTCGCCGGCTGGCGGCCGAGGAACTCGGGCTGCCGACCTCCGCCTACCGGTTTGCCGCGACGCGGGCGGAGTTCGACGCCGCGATCGAGGCCGTGGGTCTGCCGTGCGTGGTCAAGCCCATCATGAGTTCCTCGGGCAAGGGTCAGAGCGTCGTGCATGCCTCGGTCGATGTGGGCGCGGCCTGGAAATACGCGCAGTCCGGCGGCCGCAGCGGCGCCGGCAAGGTGATCGTCGAGGGCTTCGTCGAATTCGACTATGAAATCACGCTGCTGACGGTTCGCCACGAGGGCGGCACGAGTTTCTGCGAGCCGGTGGGCCATATTCAGATCGACGGCGACTACCGCGAGAGCTGGCAGCCGCAGCCGATGTCCGAGGCCGCGCTCGCGCGCGCGCGCGAGATTGCCGGCACGATCACCAGCGCGCTCGGCGGGCGCGGCATCTTTGGCGTGGAGCTGTTCGTGCGCGGCGACGAGGTCATCTTCAGCGAAGTCTCGCCGCGACCGCATGACACCGGCATGGTCACCATGATCGGCCAGGATCTGTCGCAGTTCGCGCTGCACGCGCGCGCAATCCTCGGCCTGCCGATTCCGGCGATTCGCCAGCTCGGGCCGGCTGCCTCGGCCGTGATCCTGGTCGAGGGCGATCTGGCCGGCCCGGTGTTCTCCGGCGTGGACGCGGCGCTGGCCGCGCCCGACACCCAGCTGCGCCTGTTCGGCAAGCCCGCGGTGGCCGGCCGTCGGCGCATGGGCGTGGTCCTGGCGCGCGCGGAGTCGGTCGCCGAGGCGCGCGAAACGGCCGTGGCCGCGGCGGCGCGCGTGAGCGCGGGTGCCCGATGAGTGCCGGCTTGCCGGGGCGCGGGGCTCGGGCTACCCTTGCGCGCCTCGCCCGTTTTTTGAGCATCGCGTGATGAGCGAACTGGATCTGGCGCAGGCGCGCTTCAACATGATCGAGCAGCAAATCCGCCCCTGGGATGTGCTGGACCTGCGTGTGCTCGATCTCATGGGCCAGTTCGAGCGCGAGGCCTTCGTGCCCGCCGAACTGCGCAATCTCGCCTACGCGGACACCGCGATCCCGATTGGCCACGGCCAGCACATGCTGCCGCCGCGCGTCGAGGCACGCATGCTGCAGGCGCTCGACGTGCAACCCGGCGAACGCGCGCTGGAGGTCGGCACGGGTACCGGATATGTCGCGGCGCTGCTGGGCCGTCTGGCCGACAGCGCGCGAACAATCGAGATCGTCCCCGAACTTGCAGACGCGGCGCGCGGGCGACTGACCGCAGCCGGTGCGAAGAATGTCGAGGTTGTGACCGGCGATGCGCTGGAGCCGATGTCCGCAAGCTTCGATGCGATCGCCGTGACCGGCTCGCTGCCGGACTACCAGGGCGAGTTCCGCACGAATCTCGCCATCGGCGGCCGGCTGTTCGTCATCGTCGGCACGCAGCCGGTCATGGAGGCGCGGCTGTACACCCGCGTGGACGCCAACGCCTGGTCCATGCAGAGCCTGTTCGAGACGGTCGTCGACCCGCTCGTCAACGCACGTCAGCCCAACGCATTCGTCTTTTGAACGGCGCGACGCGCCATGCGTGAGCTCAATGCGCGTGAACTCGCGCAACGGCTCGCCGAGCCGGCCGGGCAACCGCACCTGCTCGATGTGCGCGAATCCTGGGAACTGGCGATCTGCCGTCTCGACGGCGCCGAACATGTGCCGATGCGTGAGATTCCCGCCGCGCTCGACCGGCTCGACCGCGAACGCGAAACGGTCGTGATCTGTCACCACGGCGTGCGCAGCTACGCCGTCGTGCGGTTCCTCGAACAGAACGGCTTCGCCAATGTCGTGAATCTGCGTGGCGGGATCGATGGCTGGGCGCGGGACGTGGATCCGGCCATGGCGAAATATTGATCGAACCTCTGATCCATCCGGGATGGATCGATCAGAGCTTCCCTTGTGAATTGCGAGTATTGAATCGCTCAGGAGGCATTCGAATGACACAGGCCGACCCCAAGCGCGCGGTGTCCGCGCAGAAGTTCAGCGAATACGCCGCTGCCGAGCGCGAACGTCGCGAGAATGCCGACGACGACTTCGACCCGCAGCTTTACGACGCGGCCGTGGAACTCGTGCTCAACAAGCTCGGCGGGCTCGAAGGCGAGGGCGTGCTGTGATCATTACGGGCATCGAGTCGCACGACTGTCTGAAGTATCGCCACCTGGCGCTGCGCGACCTGCCCGCGCAGGGCGTGATCGCGGTGTCCGGCCGCAACGAGTCCGGCAAGAGCACGATCGGCGAAACGGTCTGCTTCGCGCTGTTCGGACGCACGTTCTCGCTCGGCGACCGGGACATCACCAAGGTCATCCGCTGGGGCGCGACGCGCGCCAGCGCGGCCGTGGAATTCGCCACGGAACGCGGGCGTTTTCGCGTCACGCGCTATCTGGACCACGAGGGCAATCGCGGCGCGCAGCTCATCGATCTCGATCATCCCGAACACGCCATGGCCCGCGGCGTGGAGGTCGTGGACGCCGCGCTTGCCGACCTGATCGGCTTTGCCTACCCGGAGTTCGTCGAATCGTTCTATCTCGCCCAGCGCGAGATGACCACACCGCAGCCGCACTCGCAGGCCGTGAAGGCCATGGCCGGGGTGGCGAGTTTCGAGCGCGTCAGTGAAGCCATTTTCGCGAGCATTCCGGCGGAACAGGATGCGATCGCCCGTGCGCGCGAGGAGCGCGAGGCGATGGTCGAGGCGCTGCGCGAGCTGAACATTGACCCGGCGCAACTCGCCGCCCTCGAAGCCGAGCGGCAGCCGTTTGCCGATGCGGTCGCGGAGATCGATGCGCGCACCGAAGGCGTCTCGAAGGCCGTTGCCGACTACCCGCAGGCCGCACGCGGCCATGCGACGGCGCGCGCGACGAAGGGCCGCTGGAGTGCGCTCGCCTGGCTCGCCGCGCTGATCGCGATCGCCGGCTGGGCGATTCTCGGTCTGGGGCGGTTCATGCCGAATGATCCGGTCGGGCCCTGGTTGGGCGCGAACATCCCGAACTGGGATCAGTACCTGCCGTACCTCCTGCCGGTCGCCGGAGTCGCCACCGTGTTGTGGCTGATCGCCGCGGTGGCCGCGAACGGTGCAGCGCGTCGCGCCAAGGGCTTTGCGACAGCCGGCGCCGCGCTCTGCGACGAGGCCGACGCCGCGCTGGGCTGGCTGGACCAGGCCGGCGATGGCGACGCCGGCAATGATGCTGATGGCGAGGAGCCGACCGGGCGCGCGGCCTACGATCGTGCCGGTGCGCGCGAGCGCTTTGCCGCGGCCCGGGCCATGGCGCTCGCGCCGGATCGGGCAGCGGTCGAATGCAACGCGCTGTTCGCCGCGCTCGCCGAAGATCGTGCGACGTTTGCCGCCGAGGTTGAACGCTGCGATGCAGCCATCGCCGAGGAGCAGGCCCGCCTTGCCCGAGCGCGCGACATCGAGCAGGCCGCCGAAGACCTGCAGCGGCGCAGCAACGAGCATCTCGCCCGGGTCCGTACGCGGGAACTCGCCGTGGACCTGCTCAGTGGCGCGGCGCGTACCGTCTCCAAGCAGTTCAACGCGCACATCCGCGACTGGGTCGGGCGCTCGCTGCCGCTGTTCACGCAGGGACGTTATGAACACCTGCAGGTCGACGAACGACTCGACGTGCGCGTGTTCTCGACCGAGAAACGCGACTTCATGAACCTCGACGAGGTCTCCAGCGGCACCCAGCGCCAGATCATGCTCGCGGTGCGGCTCGCCCTGTCCCAGGAACTCATCGATGCCGCGATCCGCGGTCCGCAGTTTGCGTTCCTGGACGAGCCGTTTGCGTTCTTCGATGAAACGCGCATGCGTTCCGCGCTCGAGGCGCTGCCGAAACTGAGTGGTGAACTGCGTCAGGTCTGGGTGATCGCGCAGACCTTCCCGGACGACGTCGGGTTCGCGCGGCATGTGCGCTGCGCCAACGAGACCACGGAACTGGTCGACGCCGCGCCGGGCTGACCGCCACCGGGAGAGACACCCGCGTCCATCAGCGCCTGCTTGGCGATCAGTCGGGCTGCGGACGCGAGGCTGACAAAAAGGCGACCAGTGCGTCCAGGTCCTCCACGGCAAGACCGCGATAGCGCTGCTTGAGCGCGAGCAGCCCGTCCGAAGCCTGTCCGCGCAGGCTGTCGTCGCCGGTGATCCAGGCACGCAGTTCCGCCGCGGACCGCCGTTCGGCAACGCCATCAAGGGAACTGCCGAACCCTTCGCCGGCGGCGGAATGACAGCTGCTGCAACCCTGTTCGCGAAACACGCTTCGTCCGCGCTCGATCACGACTGAGTCCGGCGCTGGCGCGGCTGCTGGCCCTGGTGTCTGCGCCACTGCCGGCGTGGCCACGGCCGGCGGGTTCTGCACGCGCGCGAACAGTGCCGACATCGCCACCATCAGGAGCGCGGTCAGCGCGGCAAGCAAGATCGCCCAGCGTTCACGCATGTGTTGCTTGGTGCGTCATGATCTTGTACACGGTAGTGCCAGTCGTCATTGCGTGAATTCTCAGGCCATGTCGAAGAGTTCGAAATGTACCCGACCTGCCGGAACGCCAAGTCGGTGCAGGGCCTGTTGTACCTGCCCGCTCATGGCCTTCGGCCCACATAGAAAATGCTCGAACGCGCGCGTCTCGGGTGCAAGCGCCGCCGTCAGGGTGGTCTCGCTGACTGGACCGGCCACGGCGTCTTTTGCCTGGTGCGGCTCGTCGATCACATGCGTGACCTCGAGGTCGAGCCGAGTGCGCAGCGCATCGATCTCGTCACGAAACAGAACATTGTCCGCCCGCCGGTTGCAATAGACGAGCCGGATCGGCCGAGTGTCGCCACGCTCCGCCAGCGTGCGCAGCATCGACATGATCGGCGCGATGCCGACGCCGCCGGCGATGAACACAAAACCACTTGCGGCGGGATGACGATCCACGCTGAACACGCCGTAGGGACCATCGAGACAGGCGCTCTTGCCGAGCGCGTCCGGCCCGATCGTGCGCGTGAAGTCGCCCAGCGCCTTGATCGTGAACTCGATACGTTCTGGATGTTCGGCGCTCGAGGCAATCGAGAACGGGTGCTCGCGCATGCGCCAGGGCGACGCGTCGAGCGTCAGCCAAGCGAACTGTCCGGGTCGGAACCTTAGGCCGGCGTGACCGACGGGTTCGAGCACGAGTGTGTGACTGTCCAAACTCTCTGTACGCACCTCGGCAACCCGCCAGGGCCGCGTGTGCATGCGCCACGGTTTGATTACGCGGATGTGGATGACGAGGTACAACCAGCCCAGCGAATAGAGGCCCCACAACACCTGCTGCATCGGGGTGTTCAGGTGGCGTCCAGCGGCCCGGATATGCACGATCGCCAGCACGAACGCGCCGACCGCGAGCAAGGTGTGGGCGATACGCCAGGCGTCGTACGGGATGCGCAGTCGCTTGCGCCACAGCGAAGTCACGACGATTGCGACGAGACAGACGGTCGCGATCCGCCCGGCCGTCAGATATCCAGGCGCATCCGTCAGCTTCGTGCCGTCGAGCAGTTCCGGATTGATGACGCGGATCACGAGATAGTGGCCGCCGACCGCCGTCAGCACGACGACTGCCATGTAGCGGTGGAAGTAGTAAATGATGTCGATTCCGAACGGTGCGCTTGCACGCCGGAAGCGGGCGGTCAGCAGAAACTGCAGGCCCATGGCACTGGTGGCCGCGAAACCCAGCGCCATTGCGAAATCCCAGGCAAGACCGGCGCCCCGTGGCGCCGGGCCGACGAGCAGGGCGACCAGTGGCGCCAGCACGAGCGCGAGATAGACACCGCTCCACAGGAGGATCGCGCGCAAGGTTCCGCTCCGACGGCAGGTTTGCGGACCTGCCAAGTTACCAGCTCTGGCAGGCTGTTGAAATTCTCTTTTCAACGGCCCGTGATCCACCGAAAACCGCGCTTTTCGGTTGCGTCTTGGATAGGCGATGGATGCGCCTCTTTCAACTACCTGCCGGGTGCAGGCAAGCGCGATGAGGTTGCCGGCGCGGTCTTAGGGCCTGTTCACGCTGCGCTTGGCGCAGTGTGAACAGGCCCTAGGTGCGCACTATGTTATGCGCCGGAGGGGCGTTGTTCGCACTCGGCGCGGTGCGCCGTGTGGTCAGGACCTTGGGGGGCGAGCAAAGAAATTCGAACCTGGCCCCTTTTCTCAGGTAGCAGGCATGCCGCTGGCTGAGCTGAGCCAAAGACCCCGCCACTAAACCAGCCGGCGCGCCGTCACGCCCAGCAGCAGGCCGCCGAGCGCGAGTAACGCAAACGCGCTGGGTACTGGAGCCGTCGCTACGCCGTTCAACTCGAAGTTGTCCAGAAAGGCCGACTGGCCACCGACCAGCAACGAGTCCCGCCCGTTGACGACGAAACCACTGACGGTCAGGGTGTCCCCGGCGCTGACGCCGAACAGAAACAGGTTGAACAGTGTCCCCCCGGGGTTCCCCGATGCCGCGCCACCGAGATTGCCGTCGGGAATAACCGCCGCACGAAGGTCGACGCTGGCCGAGCCGCCGGTCCCGCTGGAGAACAGGGTCACCCCGAATTGGTCCGCGCTGAAGTTGGATTCGCGCCCAACCACGAAGGTTAGGCTGTAGTTTCCGGTGAACGGCGCCAGAATGCTTTGCGTGATATCCGCATTGACCAGTGGATCACCGCCTTCACCCTGGTTGCCTTCGAATGACCTGATCCATATACCGGTGCCCGTGCCGGGAGGCTGCGTGCCGCCGACGCCCGTGTTGTTGGCGTTGGCAAAACCCGTTTGAAACTGGGCGCCGGCGTTGGTGGTGTCGGGGAAATTAGTGGTCAGAACCCAGTTGCTGTTACTGGTCTGCGAACCTGAAGTTGCGGCGTCAAATCCGCCGTCGTCCAAAAGCGTCGCTCGGGCGGAAGGGGCACAAAGCGCCAGCACGAACGCTGCGGCCGGACTCAAGATTCTTCTCGCTGACATTCTCCCATCCACGTTTGCTTGACTGACGGTCGAGCATGCTACACGACGGGCGACCGCTGATCCCACGATTGCGCAACATTTTGGGTCCCGCAGCGTGCGACGTGCGGCTATAGAGAATTGCCAACGCATTCACGCCGGGGAAACGGTTCCCGGAGAAGGGGGCCGGGGTCGGATTGTTATCGAGATATGCGCGTGGACGGCGGGGCATGGTGGGAAAAACGAAAAACCGCGATTTTCGTCTGCGTGAAGCTGGCAATCCTTCGACGGAATGATCAGCGTTCAATGATTGATCAGCATGTTCTACGCGAGATTGTGGGCGGGGCCGCGGATTTCCGCGGCACAGGGAGGTGCCGCCATTTCGACGGCAGCAAGCCGGAGAAAATGAGAGAAAACGAAAAATGACATTTTTTCGTTTTCGTAGAGCTGTCAAGCCCGGACGGCTTGATCAGCGTTCAAAGATTGATCAGCGTGTTCTACGCGAGATTGTGGGCGGGGCCACGAATGTCCGCGGCACAGGGAGGTGCCGCCATTTTCGACGGCAGCAAGCCGGAGAAAATGAGAGAAAACGAAAAATGACATTTTTTCGTTTTCGTAGAGCTGTCAAGCCCGGACGGCTTGATCAGCGTTCAAAAAAAGACCCGCTCCGGCATTTGGGGGTCGGGAGGGGCCGGGGGCGGGTCGCAACAGGGGGCTATTGCGAGAACAGTGAACCGTTCTCGCGACTCATTATCGAAACCGGCCCGTCCGCGGCCAAGGGTCTGGCCGGGGAATTTGCAATTCCTGACAAATGACCCGGCGCGCGCGACCGTTGCGAATGAACGATCAGCGCTTGCGCGTGAGGGAGCCCAGCACGCCACGCAGCAGATCGCGGCCGAGCCGGGTTCCCACGGCCCGCGCAACACTTTTGGCCATCGTCTCCCAGACGCCCTGGCGATTGCTGCTGCGGCCCGTCGACTTGCGTTCCTCGGCCTCTTCACGAGCCCTCGCTTCGGCCTCGGCGGCGGCCTTCCGGGCCGCCTCGGCCCGCGCGGTCAGGATCTCGTAGGCCGATTCGCGATCGACCTCGCGCTCGTAGCGGCCGGCGACGGGGCCGGTCTTGATCTGCTTCGAGCGTTCCTCCGCCGTGATCGGTCCAAGCCGGCCCGACGGTGGGCGGATCAGCGTGCGTTGAACGATGCTCGGAACACCCTTCTTTTCGAGCGTGGACACCAGTGCCTCACCAACGCCCAGCTGGGTGATGGCCTGCTCGGCGTCGAACGCGGGGTTCGCGCGAAACGTCTGCGCGGCCGCCCGCACGGCCTTCTGGTCGCGTGGGGTGAACGCGCGCAGGGCATGCTGGACGCGGTTGCCGAGCTGTGCGAGTACGGAGTCGGGCACGTCGAGCGGGTTCTGCGTGACAAAGTACACGCCGAC
This sequence comes from Chromatiales bacterium, assembly GCA_020445605.1. NCBI lineage: Bacteria > Pseudomonadati > Pseudomonadota > Gammaproteobacteria > Chromatiales > Chromatiales bacterium. The sequence continues at coordinate 57,462 of JAGRGH010000057.1, read as the reverse complement.
CCCCTTGGAGCGGATCAGGCGCACGACCTGTTCGATCTTGTCGACCAGCGCCTTGGGGGCTTCGTCGAACAGCAGGTGTGCCTCGTCGAAGAAAAACACCAGCCGTGGCTTGGGCGGATCGCCGATCTCCGGAAGTTGTTCGAACAACTCCGACAGCAGCCAGAGCAGGAAGGTGCTGTACAGGCGTGGCGACTGCATGAGCTTGTCCGCCGCGAGTACGTTCACCATGCCGCGACCGTCGAAATCCGTGCGCATGAGGTCACGCAGGTCCAGCGCCGGTTCGCTGAAGAAGTGATCGGCGCCCTGTTGCTCGAGCACCAGCAGCCGTCGCTGGATTGCACCGACCGAGGCCGCCGCGACGGTTCCATAGCGCACCTGGATATCCTTGGCGTGGTCGCTGAGAAAGCCGAGCATTGCGCGCAGGTCGTTGAGGTCGAGCAGCAGCAGGCCTTCGTCGTCGGCGACGCGAAACGCGATGTTCAGCACGCCTTCCTGGGTTTCGTTCAGCTCCAGCAGACGCGCAAGCAGCAGCGGCCCCATTTCGGAGACTGTGGTGCGTACCGGGTGACCCTGTTCGCCGTAGAGGTCCCAGAACACGGTCGGGAACGACTGGTAGCGGTAATCCTCGAGCCCGATCACGCGCGCGCGCTCCTCGAGCTTTGGATGTGTGCTGCCGGCCTGACTGATGCCGGCGAGATCGCCTTTCACGTCGGCCATGAACACCGGCACACCCAGCGCCGAGAAACCTTCGGCCAGGACCTGCAGTGACACGGTCTTGCCCGTGCCCGTTGCACCGGCAATCAGACCGTGACGGTTGGCCAGGGCGGCAAGCAGGCGTTGCGGCTCCGTGCCGGCGGCACCCAGGTAGATTTCAGCGGCTTCAGTGGTCGACATGGTGGACTGTGCTCCCGTTCGGTCAGGCCGACGCATTGTATGCGCTGGTGCGGTGCGATTCAGGCCGTCGCACGGGCAATCGCACCACGGCGGCGCAGGGATGAGGACCGAAACCGCGCCACGCGGCCGTCATAAACAGGCACAATGATTGCTTGGTTTTTCATGGAACCGCCATGGATCCGGCGTACTCTGAGTGTTCATGCCAGCGGACGGTATGCAAAAGAGACGGGTTGCCTGCAGAAGACCCGCAATAACAACGAACCACCACCACAATACGGGATGGACCATGGAAACGGCTCTAAAGGCCAAGATCAGCGAACAGAGACTCGAGCTGAGGCTCCAGCTCGCGCTATCGATGAGCGTGCTGGCGACCCGCTGTGCCGTCGTGCTCGCGGATCGGATCCAGCTCGATCTCACGCTCGCCAATGGCCTTGCGTTGCTGCCGGATCCGCAGCTCGCCTATGTGGTCGATCCGGGCGGGCGCCAGATCAGCGGCAACGTCGAACCCGACGGGATCGACCCCGACGTCGTTGGCCAGGATCTCTCGGACCGCCCCTACTTGCGTGAGAGCGCGGGGTGCCAGACGCTGTCGCTGTCGGAGGTGTATTTTTCGCGGGTCACACGCCGGGCCTGCATCACCGCGATTCAGCCCGTGGTCCGTGACGGTCGCGTGGTGGCCTGCCTTTGTGCGGACTTCGACCTGCACGCGCTGCCGTCCACTGAACGCATGCCGGTCGAGCGCCCACAGTGGCGCCAGATCAAGGGCGACCCCGCGATCCGCAAGAACCTGTTTCAGCAGGAGCGGGTGTACTCGGCCATGGACGCGCGCATCGATGATGTCTCCGCGCTGGTCTCGCAGCTGATTCGCGAACACGGCGTGTTCCACGCCAAGCTGCATTACTCGAGCTCGCGTGCAACGCTCTGGCAGATCGACGATCCGTTCTGCTATCGCCTGCATGTGCTCGACGAAATACTCGCACCGGATGTCTGTCTGGCGTATCCGCGCCGGCCCTATCACGAGCGGGCGATCGTTCCGCCCGACACCGTGGCGCAGGTGTTCGACCGCATGCGCGATCTACGCGAAGCGGATTCGACGATCTACCTGCGCTCGGCCTCGCTGAACGTCATCAACGGCCTGGTCGGGCTCAATTTTTCCTGTGACGGCTCACACTACATGCCGGCCGCGGAATTTCTCGCCAAGCCGCCCGAATTCTGGTTCGGCTGCACACTGAAGTGAAGCGGTTGCCCGGGGCACCGCCGGCGATTCTCGGCGTCAATCGGCGCTGTAGCCGAATTGCGTGGCGAACGGTCTTAGCTGCTCGAGCACAGCGGCGGGAATCTGCTCGCGATAACGTCGCCAGCGTTCCACGGCGCGGTCGTAGATTGGCTGCGCGACCTGATGGTAGCTGGGTGTGTTGATGCCTCTGCCACTGTGCTGTTCGTGTTCGAGAATGCGCGCATCCCAGTCCAGCCCGAGATATCCGATGAGTTCGCGCATGGTTGCCTCGGGGTCGCTCACCAGTGACTCATAACGGATTTCGTGTATGGCAAGAGGCAGATGCGCCCGGTAGCGCTCCCAGAGTGTGAACACCGTTTCATACAGCTGCGCGGCGGCTTCGATTCCAAAGAAGTACGCCATGGCCGGGATTGGTTCGAAATCCTGAAAAAACCCGCTGAGTACCGCGTCGAATGGATGTCGCAGAACGAGCACGAACCGGGCGTGAGGGAACACGCGTGCAATCAGTGGCACGGCAACGAGGTTCAGCGGTAGTTTGTCGACCACCCTGGCAATCGGGCCGCGTGCATGCTCGCGTGCGCGCTCGAACCAGAGCTCCCGCAGCGTTGCGAGTTCGGTGCGGTCAAGTTCGAGCACATTGACGGGAAACTGGCCGGCGCGCAGTCGCAGGCGTTGCTCAAGGGTGGCCACAAGGTCCGTTTCTTCCAGCACCGTCAGCCCGGGATGGCCGCGCAACAGGTTGTCGAGCAGGGTGGTGCCCGAGCGCGGAAAACCGACGATGAATACGGGTTCGTTGGCGGTTTCGCTGCTGTCCGGCTGCGGCCAGTCACTCAGGCGTTCGGGCGGGAAGGCGCGGGCATACGCAGCAAGGTGTTCGGCATATTCCGTGGTGCGGACCTTGGTGACATCCGCGATCATGGTGTTGCCCGCGCTGGCCATTGCCCAGGCATTTTGTTCGTCGCCAAGCCGGTCAAGAATCGTTGCCAGTTCCAGGCGAATGGACCCGGCTGTGGCGTCTGTCTCGTCGGGATGCAGGTCGACCCAGGTCGAAAGCAAGTCCGCAGCGGGTTCCAGTCCGTCCTCGGAACGCTTCAGGCAGCGCGCCAGAGTCAGGGTTGCCTGGGCGTTGGACGGCTCGATCTCAAGTGCCTGTTCCGCCGCCAAACGCGCCATATCCGGCCGGTTGAGGTGTTCGAGAACGGTGGCTTTCATTGCCAGCGTGTCGGCATGACGCGGAGCAAGGTCCAGGGCGGCGTCGAATGCCGCCAGCGCCGGTTCCAGTCGCTGCAGGTAGAACAACGCCCGTCCAAGGTTGAAGTGGGCCGGTTCCAGCGCCGGATTTGCGCGCACCGCTTCGATCAGCTGATCGGCGGCCTCGCGGTACTGATGTCTGTCCATCAGACCAACTGCAAGGTTTACACGCGCCTGAGCAAGGTTCGGTGCCAGCCCTATCGCTGAACGGTACGCCGCTTCGGCGTTTCTGGATTGCTCCAGAGCCTCAAACGCCCGGCCGAGCGTGTATTGAAACGGCGCGTGGTTCGGGGCCGCCGTGCAGGCGCGTCGGGCGAGTGCCAGCGCCCGCTCGGCCTGATTCCGGCCCAGTTCGGCCTCGGCCAGTCCGTTCAGCGCCTGCGGGTGGTCGGGTGCGAGCGCGAGCGTTCTTGAATAGGCGCTCGCGGCATCATCGAACCGGCCATCAAGCAGCAATGCGTTGGCCAGATTGCCGTGCACTGCAGGGTCGTCCGGGCGCAACGCGGCGAGGCGTTCATAACGGCGGGAGGATTCGGCGTATTCCGCCAGCGCAAGCAGCTGGGCGCCAAGCAGTTGCAGACCGTCCGGATCATCAGGGTGCTCGACCAGAAACTGTTCCAGCGTCATGCGGGCCGCTGTGAACTGACCGTCCTGCCAGAGCGTCCGGGCCTCGAGCAGGCGTTTTGATTCCAGCCCCACCGAGAATCCCGGCCCGTTCAGGGCTCGACCGAGTAGCCGTAGGCCTGGGCGACCGGCGCGATCCGTTCGATGGCCTCGGCCGCGATGTGGTCGCGGTAACGTCGCCAGCGTTCCACGGCGGTGTCGTAGATCGGCTGCGCGACCTGGTGATAGCTCGGGGTCGCGATACCGCGGCCCTTTCGATCACGGTGCGCGAGCACCTGGTCGTCCCATTCCAGATCGAGAAATGCGATCAGCGCTCGCATTTCGCGCTCGGCATCGGCCACCACATCCTCATATCGAACCGCGTGGACTTGCAGTGGCAGTCGGCGTCGATAGCGCTCCCAGAGCTTGAAGACCTGCACGTAAAGCGCGACGGCGGTGTCCAGGTCACGCAGGTGGGCCATCGCCGGATTTGGCGCGAAATCCTGCATCAGCGCGCTGAGGATCGCATCCATCGGGTGGCGCAGCGCCAGCACGAAGCGTGCGCGCGGAAACAGCCTCGCGAGCAGCGGTACGGCGACCAGATTCAGTGGCAGTTTGTCGACGATGATGCCGTCGCGCCGACCAGCGAGTTCGCGCGCACGAACCAGCCAGTCCCTGCGCAGCTTGTCGAGTTCGCTGGACTCCAGCGACAGGACATTGGTCGGAAACTCGCCGGGCTGATCCCACAGCCGCCGTTCGGTTGCGTGTTTGAGGTCGGTTTCCTCCAGTACCGCCAGCGCCGGGTGACCGCGCAGCAGGCTGTCGAGGAGTGTGGTGCCCGAGCGTGGGAATCCGACGATGAAGACCGGCGCCTCGGGATAGTCGTCGTCGTCCGGCCACTCGGCAAGACGTTCCTCGCTGAACGCCTGTTCGTACGCGCTGACGTAGGCGCGGTAGGTCTCGCGATCACGCTCGCCGTTGAGGTCCAGCATGGTGTTGCCGTCCGTCATCAGCGACCAGGCCTGGTCCGTTTCTCCGGCTGCGTCGAGCAGACTCGCGAGCAGCAGTCGCGCCGAGCCACCGTCGGCGCTTGGCTCGGGATGATTGCTGATCCAGCCGCGCAGCAGCTCGACGGCGCGTGGGGCCGTGTCGGGTGACCGGCGCAGCGTTCGGGCGAGTGTCAGGGTCGCTGACGTCTGCCCTGGATCGAGCGTGAGCGCGCTTTCGGCGCTTGCGCGCGCCTCGTCGGAGCGATTGATCTGCTCGAGCACAGCGGCGATCTGTGCATGCGTGCGCGCAGCCGCGGGGTTGAGTTCCAGTGCGGCTGAATACGCGCCCAGGGCGGCGTCGTATTTCTGGCGTCGCCGCAGTACGTTGCCGAGGTTGTAGTGCGCGCCTTCGTGGCGCGGGTTGATCCGCACTGCTTCGCGCAGGCGGGCCTCGGCTTCGGCGTCCTGCCCTCGCGCAAGCAGCAGCGCCCCGAGGTTGACATGGGCGTCCGCGAATCCCGGGCCGCAGGCGACGGCACGGCGCAGGGTGGCCTCGGCCTCGGCCGTACGCCCGAGCGCGATCTGTGCCCTCGCCAGGTTGTAGTGCGCCGACGCAAGGGTCGGCGACGCCTTGACCGCACGCTCGCCAAACGCCAGCGCGCTCTGCGGGTCGCCCATGCCAAGGTGTGCCGCGGCCAGACCGTCGAGCGCGAGCGGGTGCTCGGGCGCGTGCGCCAGAACCTCGGTGTAGGCATCGACCGCCTCGCCGAATGCGCCCGTGAACAGCAGCACGTTGCCGAGATTCCCCCTAAGGCCGGCATCCTCGGGATGCTGGGCGGCGAGCACGCGATAGTGTCCGATCGCCTCGGGCATCGCGCCGGTGCGCACCAGCAGGTCGGCCAGCAACTGGCGCGCACTCGTGTCATCAGGCGACTGGGCGAGCGTTTTTTCCAGGGTGGTACGTGCGGTCTTGAGGGATCCGTTTCGGATCAGGGTCTGCGCCTCGCGCAGGCCGTTGGAGGGGGTCGTCATGGGGTGTGCTGCAGGATTCGGGACAAAAAAGGGATAATCGAAGGGTACTGGACCCACGCGAACCTTGCATCCGCCCCATGGCCGACAAGCTTTTTGTCCTGACGCACGGCTGTCAGATGAACGAATACGACTCCTCGCGCATGGCCGATCTGCTGGTCAGCGCGCGCGGGGTGGAGTGCGTCGACTGTGCCGAGGACGCCGACATCCTGCTCCTGAACACCTGCTCGATTCGTGAAAAGGCGCAGGAGAAGGTGTTCTCGCAGCTCGGCCGCTGGAAGCTGCTCAAACAGCAGCGACCGGCCCTGATCATCGGCGTCGGCGGCTGCGTGGCGAGCCAGGAGGGCGAGGCCCTGCGGGCGCGGGCACCGTACGTGGATATCGTCTTCGGCCCGCAGACGCTGCACCGGCTGCCGGAGCTGGTCGAGTCCGTGCGCCGGGCGCGGCGCCCGGCCATCGACGTGCGCTTTCCCGAGATCGAGAAGTTCGACCACCTGCCGGCGCCGCGTGCCGACGGTCCGCGGGCCTTCGTTTCGGTCATGGAAGGCTGCTCGCGCTACTGCACCTTCTGCGTCGTTCCGTACACGCGCGGCGAGGAGGTCTCGCGACCGGTCGAGAGCGTCGTCACCGAATGCGCGCAGCTGGCCCGCCAGGGCGTGCGCGAAGTCACCCTGCTCGGCCAGAACGTGAACGCCTATGCGGGTCCCATGGACGACGGCGCCCAGGCGGATCTGGCGCTGCTGATCCGCTATGTCGCACGGATTCCCGGCATCGAGCGCATTCGCTTCACGACCTCGCATCCGGCCGAACTCTCCGACGAACTGATCGATGCGTTCGCCGAGGTCGAGAGCCTGGTGGGCTTTCTGCACCTGCCGGTGCAGAGCGGTTCGGACCGGGTGCTCGCCGCGATGAAGCGCGGCCACGACGCGGCCTACTACCGCGAGCGCATCGCGCGCCTGCGCGAAGCACGCCCGGGGATCAGCATCTCCTCGGATTTCATCGTCGGCTTTCCCGGCGAAACCGACGCGGATTTCGAGGCCACCATGGCCCTGATCGAAGAGATCGGTTTCGACCAGAGCTTCAGCTTCATCTACTCGGCGCGTCCGGGTACGCCGGCCGCGGCGCTGCCCGATGACGTGCCGATCGAGGTCAAGAAGGCACGGCTCGCGCGCCTGCAGGCGCGTATCGACGCATTCGCGGCGGACATCAGTGCGGCCATGGTCGGCAGCGTAGAGCGGGTGCTGGTCGACGGCCCTTCGCGCAAGGACCCGCTGATGCTCGCCGGCCGTACCGGCAACAACCGGGTCGTGAACTTCGCCGGTGATCCCTCGCTGATCGGCGAATTCGTCGAGGTGCGCATCACCGAGGCCCTGCCCAACTCCCTGCGCGGCCGCCTGGCCGGACCGGTCTCCAGCGTGCGTGCCTGTGCCTGAGGTCGCCGCCGGCGAGGCCCGTGCGCTGCGCCTGCGGCTCGAACCCGAGGACAACGAGCGGCTGTCGAATCTCTGCGGGCAGCTCGATGAGCACCTGCGCCAGATCGAACGGCGTCTGGGCGTCGAGATCAACAATCGCGGCCACGACTTCACGATTCTCGGCAATCCCGCCGACGTGGCGACCGCGGCCGAGCTGCTGAAGTCGCTGTACGAGACCGCGCGGGCCGAGCCCCTGACGCCGGCGCGCATACACCTGTTTCTGCAGGAATCCGGGCTGAACGACATCGCGCGCGCGCCGGCCGGCGACCCCGCGACGATCCGCACCCGCAGCGGCGTCGTTCGTCCGCGCGGGCCGCAGCAGCGCGCCTATGTCGAGAGCATCCGGCGCGGCGACCTGAACTTCGGCATCGGGCCGGCCGGCACCGGCAAGACCTATCTCGCCGTGGCCTGCGCCGTGGACGCGCTCGAGCGCGACCGCGTGCGTCGTCTGGTGCTGACACGTCCCGCGGTCGAAGCGGGCGAACGGCTGGGGTTCCTGCCCGGCGATCTCGCGCAGAAGATCGACCCGTACCTGCGCCCGCTGTATGACGCACTTTACGAAATGCTCGGCTTCGAGCGTGTTGCAAAACTCATCGATCGCAATGTCATCGAGATCGCGCCGCTGGCCTACATGCGCGGACGGACCCTCAACGATGCGTTCATCATCCTCGATGAGGCCCAGAACGCCACGACCGAGCAGATGAAGATGTTCCTGACCCGCATCGGCTTTGGTTCGACCGCCGTCGTGACGGGCGACATCACCCAGATCGACCTGCCACAGGCGAGCCGTTCGGGGCTGCGTGAAGTCACGCGCGTGTTGCGCGAGGTGCCTGGCATCTCGTTCACGTTTTTCACTTCGTCGGACGTCGTGCGTCACCCATTGGTGCAGAAGATCGTGGACGCCTACGACGCGTGGGACGCACGCGCATCCGCAACCCCGCCCGACGCCGGGCAGGACACTTGAATCGCATCTGGGTACAACGTGCCACGCGCGGCGGCGACATCCCGCTTGCGCCGCTGCTGCGCGCCTGGGCGCAGGCGGCGCTCCGCCGTGTCGACGTGCCGGGCGAAGTCACCATCCGCATCGTCAACGAGCGTGAAGGCGCGGCGCTGAACCGCGACTGGCGCGGGCGCGACTACGCGACCAACGTGCTGTCGTTTCCACTCGGCGATGCCGATTCCGGGCCGGATGCGCCGCTCGGCGATCTCGTCGTCTGCGCCCCGGTCGTCGCGCGCGAAGCGGCCGAACAGGGCAAGCCCGTCGACGCGCACTGGGCGCACATGGTCGTCCATGGCGCGTTGCATCTGGCCGGACTCGACCACGAGCGCGACGACGAGGCCGAGGCCATGGAGGCGCTTGAAGCGGAAATCCTGGCCGGTTTAGGCTTCTCCGATCCTTACGAGCCACGCGAGGTGGCATGAGTCCCGATGGCCCTATAGGCCCGCCGCCCGGCGGGGCTGAGTTCGCAACGGCGGCCGGCGTCGCCCGACCCCGCGCCGGATGATCCGCATGCGCAAAGGATCGCGTCCCGGCGAAAAGGCCGGCTGGTATCAGCGGCTGCGCCGGGCGCTGCTCGGGATTCCTGGCGATCGCGAGGAACTCGTCACGGTCCTGCGCGGCGCGCGCGAGCGCGAGCTGATCGACGGCGAGGCGCTCGCGATGATCGAGGGCGTGCTGCATGTCTCGGAGATGCAGGTGCGCGATGTCATGATCCCGCGCGCGCAGATCGTTGCGGTCGGACGCGACGACCCGCTGGAAACCATTCTTGAAGCGGTGATCGAGTCGGCGCATTCGCGCTTCCCGGTGCTCGGTGACGATCGCGCGCGGGTCGTCGGCATCGTGCTCGCCAAGGACCTGCTCGGCTTCAGTGCGGCCGGCAACGAGCGCTTCGACATGAGGCAGATCCTCAGGCCCGCCGTGTTCGTGCCCGAGGCCAAGCGACTGAACGTCCTGCTCAAGGAATTCCGCGCGAATCGCAATCACATGGCGATCGTGGTCGATGAGTTCGGCGCGGCTTCCGGTCTGGTCACGATCGAAGACGTGCTCGAACAGATCGTCGGCGATATAGAGGACGAGTACGACTTCGACGAGGATACGGACATCCTCAAACTGGATTCGACGCTGTTCACGGTCAAGGCGGCAACGCCGCTCGAGGATTTCAACGATTACTTCGATGCGGCGTTCGATGCCAACGAGGTCGACACCATCGGCGGACTCGTGGTCAAACAGCTGGGCCATGTGCCCAAGCGTGGCGAGCAGATCACCGTAGACCGCTTCCGCATCGAGGTGCTGCGCGCCGATGCGCGCCGAATCCACCTGCTGCGTATCGAGGCACCGCCGCCGCTCGAAGACGCCGGTCCCGGCGACAGCGCATGAACCAGGCTGCGTCGGGCGCGCGCCGGCGCGCCTGGCTCGCGTTTGCGTTCGCACCGGTCTCGGGCGCCGCGTCGGTGCTTGCATTCGCGCCGTTCGAGTGGCGCTGGTTTGCACCGGCGGCCCTGGCCGCGCTGTTTGTGCTCGCATGGTCCGCGCGCGGACGTCGCGCTTTCGCACTCGGCTACGGATTCGGCCTTGGCCAGTTCGGTGCCGGCGTGTCCTGGGTCGTGGTCTCTGTCGATCAGTTCGGCAATGTCGGCACGCCGCTGGCAGTCGTGATCACGGCGGCGTTTGTTGCGTTGTTGGCGGTGTTTCCGGCGCTTGCGCTATGGCTGGGCGCGCGCGCGGCACCGGGCGCGTCACGCGTGGTCGCCTTCGCGGGTGCGTGGCTGCTGATCGAGTGGCTGCGCGGCTGGGCGCTGACCGGGTTTCCGTGGCTGAGTCTTGGCTATTCGCAGGTCGATGCCGGTCTCGCGGGGCTGGCGCCCGTCGGCGGCGTGTATCTGATCGGTCTCGCGCTTGCCTTTGCCGCGGCGGCGCTGGCGGGCGCACTGCGCGAGCGCTCGGTTGTATACGTAACGTTGCTCTTAGGCGCGGCACTTGTGTGGCCGGCCGCGCATTTCTCGGCGCGCATGCAGTGGACACAGCCGGTGGATGGGCCGTTTCGGGTCGCCGCGGTTCAGGGCGCGATTGCGCAGGAACAAAAGTGGCTGCCGACGCAGCGCTGGAAGACGCTGGCGCTGTATTCCCGACTGAGCCGGGATGCCGGCGCGGCCGATCTGGTGGTCTGGCCGGAGACGGCCGTTCCGGCATTCTTTGAATCGGTCGCCGACGAATGGCTGCGTCCGCTCGCCGCGGAACTGGCGGGGCAGGGCACGACACTGGTCGTGGGTGTGCCGTATGAGCCGGGGCGCGAATATTTCAACGCGCTGGTGAGTTTTGCCGGCGGCGGCGAGCAGGTCTACGCGAAACGCCATCTCGTGCCGTTTGGCGAATATCTGCCGTTCGACGCATGGTTGCGGCCGCTGCTGACTTGGTTGGAGATTCCGATGTCGCGGTTCAGCGCCGGCCCGGATGAACCGCCCCTGCTCGACGTGGGCCGCTACCAGGCCGCGGCGAGCATCTGCTACGAGGATGCGTTCGGGCGGGAGACCCGCGCGGCACTGCCGCAGGCGCGGTTTCTGCTCAATGCGTCCAACGACGCATGGTTTGGTGATTCCCTGGCCCCGCATCAGCACCTGGAAATCGCCCGCATGCGCTCGCTGGAAACCGGGCGCTGGATGTTGCGCGCAACGAACACCGGCATCAGTGCGGTGATCGACGCCGACGGTCGTGTCAGCGTGCGTTCGCCGCAGTTCGCCGAGCATGTCTTGATCGCCGACCTCCAGCCCCGGGCCGGCGCGACGCCCTATGTGCGGTTCGGCGACTGGCCGGCGGTACTGATCGCGTTGGTGTCGTTTCTGTTCGGGCGACCGTGGCGGCGCACGCATTCAGCCCAATGACAGGGGGCGCTCGCCGGTCCGGCCGATCGGGAATTTGAATCGAAAACCAGCATCTGACAAGATGGCCGGCGCGCGGAATCCCAAGGATTTTTGGAGATCGATCATGCAAATGTTCAAGTCTGTTGTTGCGGTGGCGGCTGCACTGGTTTCTGGTTCGGCCCTGGCTGGCCTGCCGCCGACCTCGGTACCGATTGACTCGCCCTGGGCACTGGGCGGTCTTGCGGTCGTTGCGGCGGTCGCGGCGGCTCGCGTGCTGAAGAGTCGCAAGCGCTGACAGAAGTCCCGGGCACGGTGGCCGCAACGGTCACCGTGCCCGTTTCGATCGAATCCCGCCGGTGGAAGCGTTCCTTCTGGAACACGAGGGCGAGATCATCCTCGCCGCCATGGTGTTCGGCTTCGTGGTGGTCGCGCTGGCGGAATCCACCGTTCCCCGACGAAACATCACCGCCACGCTGGGCTGGCGCTGGCTCAATAATCTGGGCCTTACGCTGGTCAGCATTCTCGCCGCCGACTGGGTCAAACTCGCCCTGATTCTGTCCACCGCCTGGTGGGTGGACCAGCAGCAGTTCGGATTGCTGCAATGGTGGGAACCCGGCGCGGTTGCCTCGCTGATCGTCACCTTTCTGGTGATGGACCTGACGCTGTATCTCTATCACCGATGGATGCACCGTTCGCCGCTGCTGTGGCGGTTGCATGCCGTGCATCACAGCGATACGGAATTCGATGTCACGCTGACCTATCGCTCGCACCCGCTGGTGGTGCTGGTCATGGCGCTGTTGCGACTGCCGGTCGTGGTGGCGCTGGGCGCGCCGCTGTGGGCGCTGATTCTGTACGAGGCGTTCGGCGTGCTGCACGACCTGTTCAGTCACGCCAACGTGCGGATTCCGGAAAAGATCGAGCGTTGGCTCCGGTATTTCATCGTGACACCGGATTTCCACCGCCTGCACCATTCCAGTGATCGGCGCTATACCGACAGCAACTATGGGCAGAACTTTCCCTGGTTCGACCATCTGTTCGGCACCGCGCGCCAGCGCCCGTTTCAGGATCACGAAAGCATGGAGATCGGTCTGGAACGCTTTCGCGACCGCCGCGACACGCGGCTGGACCAGATGCTGCTGATGCCGTTTCGTGGCGAGCGATTTCGTGCACCGGCACCGCCAAGGCCGATCGGCGCGGTCGTTACTACGGATTGACCGGCTGCTGAAATTCTCTTTTCAACGGCCTGTGAGCAACCGAAAACCGCGCTTTTCGGTTGCGACGTTGATAAGGCCGTGGATGGACCTTTTTCAATAGGCTGCTAAGGCTCCTCGCGCTGGAACTCCGTACCGTCGCATTGCGGGCAATGCGGCACCGGACCGGCTGCACGCAGCGTGACATGCGCACCGCAGTTCTCGCAGGTCAGTCGACCGGGGCCGGTGATCTCGCCGGTGTGATAGTGGCTCGCGCGTTCGGCCCACTGGCCCAGCACCACACGGCTGGTGTCGGTCGCCAGCGCGAACCAGTCCATGAACCGCGCCTCGACCTGCTCGATGTCGAAGCGCAGCCAGTCGCGCAGTTCGTTGCCGGTGCGCTGCTGGAACTCCGCGGCGTGTTCCACGTCCCGGTGTACCCAGTGCGAGACCTTCTCGGCCTCCTCGCGGGTGATCTCGCCGAACTCGACCGCGGCCTCGCGCGCATCGGCCAGCAGGCGCTTGAGTGTGGGCAGGGTCTCGTGCCCGGCCTTGTCGATCGCGCTGGAGACGTGTTCGAGCATGCGCTCGTAGGCGTCGGTCAGGCGTTTCATGCGCTCGTGGTGCTGCGGTTCGTTCTCGCTCATGTGGACCTCCCGGGGCGACTGGTCCCGATCATAGATCAAGCGGCCGCGTGCCACGCACGTCGGGGTCAAGGAAATCGCGGATTTCGGCGTTCGCGCCGGGTCGTTCAGGCCCGCGCGATACGGCAGGCGGCGGGTCATTTGCGGTAAGCTTCGCGGCCTTTCAGCGCCGCGCCGATCCAGAACAATCCCCCATGGAGCCGATCTACGACCCCGCGCGCATCGAGGCCGATGCGCAACGTCACTGGGATGAACAGGGCCGCTTCCGCGCCAGCGAGGACCCGGACCGGGAGAAGTTCTACTGCCTGTCCATGTTCCCGTACCCGAGCGGACGGCTGCACATGGGCCATGTGCGCAACTACACCATTGGCGACGTGATCACGCGCCGCCAGCGCATGCTCGGCAAGAACGTCCTGCAGCCGATGGGCTGGGATGCCTTCGGGCTGCCGGCCGAAAACGCCGCCATCGCCAACGGCGTGCCGCCCGCGAAATGGACCTGGGACAACATCGACTACATGCGCGGCCAGTTGCGCGCGCTCGGTTTCGGCATCGACTGGTCGCGCGAACTCGCGACCTGCCAGCCCGACTACTATCACTGGAACCAGTGGCTGTTCCTGCGCATGCTCGAAAGCGGCATCGCCTATCAGAAGACCGGTGTCGTGAACTGGGACCCGGTCGACCAGACCGTGCTCGCGAACGAGCAGGTCATCGACGGCCGCGGCTGGCGCACCGGCGCGCCGGTCGAAAAGCGCGAGATCCCGATGTACTACCTCGCGATCACGCGCTATGCGGACGAACTGCTCGACGGGCTCGAGCAGCTGCCGGAATGGCCCGAGCGCGTGCGCGCGATGCAGGCGAACTGGATCGGCCGCAGCGAGGGCGTGCGCTTCGCGTTCCCCTATGAGCTGGATGGCGAGCCCGGCCAGCTGTGGGTGTTCACGACCCGCGCCGACACCATCATGGGCGTGACCTTCTGCGCGGTCGCGGCCGAACACCCGCTCGCCGAGCGCGCGGCGCGCGACAATCCGCAACTCGCCGCCTTCATCGCCGAGTGCCGGCACGGTTCAGTCATGGAGGCCGATCTCGCGACGATCGAGAAAAAGGGCATGCCCACGGGCATCTCCGTGACCCATCCGCTGACCGGTGCCGAGGTTCCCGTGTGGGTCGGTAACTACGTGCTCATGGGTTACGGCGAAGGGGCGGTCATGGCCGTGCCCGCGCACGACGAGCGCGACTTTCATTTCGCGCAGCGCTATGGCCTGCCGATCCAGCAGGTCATCGCGGTGGACGGCGAGACGTTCTCGACCGAGGCCTGGCAGGACTGGTACGCGGACAAGACGCGCGGTCGCTGCGTGAACTCCGGCGCGTACGACGGGCTCGATTACGCAGCCGCCGTCGATGCCATCGCGGCGAGCCTCGCCGGTCACGGTCTCGGCGACCGACAGCGGCAGTACCGGCTGCGTGACTGGGGCATCTCGCGGCAGCGTTACTGGGGTTGCCCGATCCCGCTGGTGCACTGCGAGACCTGCGGCGTGGTGCCGGTGCCGGGCAGCGAGCTGCCGGTCGTGCTGCCCGAGGACTGCGTGCCTGACGGCAGCGGCAATCCGCTGCGCACGCGCGAGGACTTCATCAACACCGAATGCCCGAAGTGCGGCGCGCCGGCACGGCGCGAGACCGACACCATGGACACCTTCGTGGATTCGTCCTGGTACTACGCGCGCTATTGCAGCCCGAAGGCGGACGCCGCGCCCGTGGACGCCGGCGCCCGGTATTGGATGCCGGTCGACCAGTACATCGGCGGCATCGAACACGCGATCCTGCACCTGCTGTATTCGCGCTTCTGGAGCCGCGTCATGCGCGACACCGGGCTGGTCGAATACGACGAGCCGTTTGTGCGCCTGCTGACCCAGGGCATGGTGCTCAACCACATCTTCAAGCGTCGCACCGAGAAGGGCGGCGTGGTGTATTTCGCGCCGGACGAGGTCGAACTCACGCGCGATGCGGCCGGCAACGTCACCGCCGCGACCAGCAAGGCCGACGGCCGGCCGGTCGATTACGACGGCATCGGCACCATGTCGAAATCCAAGCGCAACGGCATCGATCCGCAGTCGCTGGTCGAGCGCTACGGCGCCGATACCGTGCGCCTGTACATGATGTTCACCGCGCCGCCGGAGCAGACGCTGGAGTGGAGCGATGCCGGCGTCGAGGGTGCGCACCGGTTTCTGAAACGCCTGTGGGCGCTGGCCGCCGAGCGTCGCACGGCGTTCTACGGCCGGCCTGCGGCGGCGAACGGCGCCAATGCCGATGCGCGCTTCGAGATTCACAGCGCGCTGAAAAAGGCGAACTTCGACTACGAGCGCAACCAGTTCAACACGGTCGTGTCGACCTGCATGACCATCGTCAACACGCTCTACAAACTCGGCGACCAACCCGCCGACGAGGCGACCCTGGTCGAGGGCATGGGCGTCGTGCTGCGCCTGCTGGCGCCGATCGCGCCGCACGTTGCACACGAGCTGTGGCGCGAACTCGGCTACGGCGACGAGGTGCTGGATGCCGGCTGGCCGGAGGTCGATCCGCGCGCCCTGGTGCGCGACACGAAGCGGATCGTGCTGATGGTCAACGGCAAGAAGCGCGGCGAGACCGAGGCCCCGTCGGACGCCGACCAGTCCGAACTCGAGGCCATCGCCCGGGCGCATCCGGACGTACGCCGCTTCACCGCGGGCCGCTCGATTCGCAAAGCCGTGGTCGTTCCGGGCAAACTGGTCAATCTCGTGGTTTCGGACTGACGGGTAGCCCGATGCGTTTTTCCAAGCGGATTGCCTCAGCGACGATCTTGGCCGGCCTGTTTCTGCTCGCAGGCTGCGGTTTTCACCTGCGCGGTGACGAGCCCCTGCCGGCCTCGCTCGGCACGGTCGCGGTCGTCGGCGATGCCTTCGACCCGCTCGTCCAGGGCCTGCGCCGTCAGCTCGAGGCGGCCGGGGCGCGGGTCGTCGACGACGGCTCGGGTTCCGCGCTGCGGCTGCTGAATTCACGCTTCGAGCGGCGCACGCTCTCGGTCGGTGCCGACGGGCGGGTGCGCGAGCGCGAGCTGACCCTGTCCGCCCGTTTCGATCTGCGGTCCGCCGCCGGCGGGACGCTGATCGAGTCGCAGGAACTCCAGGTCGTCCGCGAACAGCTTTACGACGAGACCCAGGTCGTCGGCCGCGCCGAGGAAGAGACCTTTGTGCGCCGCGAGATGGAGCGCGACCTGGTCGCCGCCATCCTGCGCCGGATTCGCGCGCAGGGCGGCTGACTGCGGCGTATGATTTGCCGCGCGGGACGGTTGTTCGACCTTCCCCCGCGCGCTGTCTGGATTGCTGCCCCTTCCCTCGGGCGGTCGGCATGGCGCGAGTCCCGGGATTCCCTTTTCTCAGAGGTCGTCGATTCATGAAATCGCTGCGTGGTTGCCTCATTGCCGTCGCGTTGTTTGCGGCGGCACCGCTGCGGGCCGCGGAAGAGCCCGTTCTGAACGTCTTCAACTGGAGCGATTACATCGCGACCGACGTGCTCGAGGAGTTCTCCGCGGAGACTGGCATCAAGGTCGTGTACGACGTCTACGACAGCAACGAGATCCTCGAGGCCAAGCTGCTTGCCGGCAACAGCGGCTATGACGTGGTGTTCCCGACCGACCGGCCGTTTGCCGCCCGCCATCTGCAGGCGAAGCTCTACCGCGCCCTCGACAAGTCGAAGTTCACGCAGTACGCCAACCTCGACGCGAACATCATGAAGCAGCTCTCGGGCATCGACCCGGGCAATGCGCACCTGGTGCCGTACATGTGGAGTTCCACGGGCCTCGGCTATAACGTCGCGAAGGTCAAGGCGGCACTTGGCGACACGCCGATGCCGATGGGCTGGGGGCTGATCTTCGATCCCGCGGTTTCGTCTAAGCTCGGCGCATGCGGCATCAGTGTGCTGGATGACTCGACCGAGGGGCTGGCCGGTGCGCTGTTTTATGCCGGCAAGAACCCGGATTCCAGCACCAGCGCGGACATGGGTGTCGCCGAGAAGACATTCGCGGCCGTGCGCAAGAACATCCGCTATTTCCATTCCTCGCAGTACATCAACGATCTCGCCAATGGCGATCTGTGCATCGCGCACGGCTATTCCGGCGACATCCTGCAGGCCCGCGATCGTGCCGTCGAGGCCAACAACGGCAACGAGATTCGCTATCTGGTGCCCGCCCAGGGCGCGTTGCTCGCCAATGACGTGATGGCAATCCCGGCCGATGCGCCGCATCCGGACAATGCGCACCGGTTCATCGATTTCCTGATGCGCCCGAAGGTCATTGCGCGGATCACCGACGAGGTGGTCTACCCGAGCGCGAATGCCGCGGCACTGGAATTCGTTTCGGCCGAGGTGCGTGACGATCCCAGCGTCTATCCGCCCGCGGAGGTGCGCGCGAAGCTGCATTCGCCGGCCGAACAGAGCGGCGCCCAGCAACGCACGCGCTCGCGGGTGTGGACCCGCATCAAGGCCGGACGTTGAGCGATGGCGGCGGCGTATCCGCGCCGCTGGTCGAAATCGAGTCGGTCACCAAGCGTTATGGATCGACGCTGGCGCTCGATTCGGTATCCCTGAACATCGGGCAGGGCGAGTTCTTCGCCCTGCTCGGCGCCTCCGGCAGCGGCAAGACCACACTGCTGCGTCTGCTCGCGGGGCTGGAGCGGCCGGAATCCGGCCGCATCCGCATCGGCGGGCAGGATGTCACGGACCTGCCGGCCCACCGCCGGCCGGTGCATACGATGTTCCAGTCCTATGCGCTGTTTCCGCATCTGAGTGTGGCGGACAACATCGCGTTCGGCCTGCGCCAGCGCGGCATGGAGCGCGCGCAGATCCGCACACGCGTCGACGAGATGCTCGAACTCGTGCACATGGCGGAATTCGGCCGGCGCCGTCCCGATCAGCTCTCCGGTGGTCAGCGCCAGCGTGTGGCACTGGCGCGCGCGCTGGCGCCGCGACCGAAACTGCTGCTGCTCG
The DNA here is from genome assembly GCA_020445605.1 of Chromatiales bacterium. Taxonomy (NCBI): domain Bacteria; kingdom Pseudomonadati; phylum Pseudomonadota; class Gammaproteobacteria; order Chromatiales; species Chromatiales bacterium. The sequence continues at coordinate 39,279 of JAGRGH010000057.1, read as the reverse complement.
ACGAACCGTTGGCCGCGCTCGACCGCCGGCTGCGCGAGCACACGCGCTTCGAGCTTGCCGCGATCCAGCGCCGGCTGGACATGACCTTCATCATGGTCACCCACGATCAGGACGAGGCGCTCACGCTCGCCGGCCGGGTCGGCGTGATGGCGGAAGGTCAGCTGTGGCAGGTCGCCCCGCCCGAGGAAGTCTATGAACGGCCCGCGAACCGGTTGGTCGCGGGCTTTGTCGGCAGCAGCAATCGTTTCGATGGCCGCGTGCTGGCGCAGTCGAAGGGGGTCGCCGAGATCCAGTGCGACGGCTTCGCGCGTTCCGTGCGGGCGCCGGTCGACGACAGCGTTGCCGCCGGCAGCGCCGTCAGCGTGGTCGTGCGCCCGGAACGCATGCTGGTCAGCGAGGCGGAGCCGGTGGACCTCGCGAACCGCGCGCACGGCGAGCTCGCGGAGGTCCAGTATCTCGGCGATGTCTCGATCCTGCACCTGGACCTCGCCGGCGGGCAGCGCGTACTCGCCCAGCGCACGAATGCGGGCGTCGCCGCGGGCGGACTGCCGCGGCGCGGCGAGGCGCTCTGGATCGGCTGGCATATTCACGACGGGCGGGTGCTGACCCGGTGAGGGCCGCCGGCCCGCGTCCCGGCTGGCTGGCCGCCGCCCCGCTGGTCTGGATGGCGGTGTTCTTCGGTGCACCGCTGGCGATGATCCTGCGCATCAGCGTGTCGGAATCGCGCTTCGGACAGCCGCCGTACTCGCCGCTTGTATCGACCGCCGCCGACGGCACCCACTCACTCGACCTGTACGGCGCGAACTACGCGCTGCTGTGGCAGGACGGCCTGTACCTCGACGCCTGGCTCAGTGCCCTGGGGCTCGCCGCATTCGCGACGCTCGGCTGCATCCTGATTGGCGTGCCGATGGCGCTCGGCATCGTGCGCGCCGCGCCGCGGCTGCGGTTTGCCTTGCTGCTTGCGGTGATCCTGCCGTTCTGGACGAGTTTTCTGATCCGTGTCTACGCGTGGATCGGCATCCTCAAGCCCAACGGCTTCGCGAACGAATTCCTCATCTGGCTCGGGCTGATCGACGAGCCGCTGGAACTGCTGCACACCAACTTCGCCGTCGTGCTCGGCATGGTCTACGCGTATCTGCCGTTCATGGTGCTGCCGGTGTATGCCGTGCTGGCACGCATGGACCGCTCGCTCGGCGAGGCCGCGGCTGACCTGGGTGCCGGTCCGACCGCCGTTTTCTGGCGCGTGACGGTTCCACTCGCGATGCCCGGCATCATCGCCGGCGCGCTGCTGGTGTTCGTGCCGGCGGTCGGCGAGTTCGTGATCCCGGACCTGCTCGGCGGCCCCGATACGCTGATGATCGGCAAGGTGCTGTGGACGGAGTTCTTCTCCAACCGCGACTGGCCGATGGCCTCGGCCGTGGCCGTCGCGCTGCTGCTGGCGCTGGCCGTTCCGGTGCTGATCTTCGAGCGCGTGCGCGCGCGTGACGAGGGCGCGGCCTGATGCGACGCGGCGCGGTGGTGTTCGGCCTGCTGGTGTTCGGCTTCGTGTTTCTGTACCTGCCGATCGCGCTGCTGGTGGCGTATTCGTTCAACGAGTCGCGTCTGGTGACGGTCTGGAGCGGTTTCTCGACGCAGTGGTACGGCGCGCTGCTGGAAAACGATCAGCTGCTGGGCGCGGCGTGGATCAGCGTCAAGGTCGCGGCGCTCGCGGCCACGGTCGCGACCGTACTTGGCGGTCTCGCGGGACTCGCGCTGGCGCGGTATCGGCGGTTTCGCGGCCGTGGCCTGCTGGTGCTGTTCACCAGCGCGCCGCTGGTGATGCCGGATGTGATCCTCGGGCTGTCTTCGCTGCTGCTGTTCGTCGCGCTGGAGTCTGTCGTCGGCTGGCCGTCCGGGCGCGGTGTGCTGACGGTCGGCATCGCGCATGCGAGCTTTGCGGTGGCCTATGTGGCCGTGGTGGTGCAGGCACGCGTCGTACGCATGGACCCCGCGCTGGAGGAGGCCGCCGCCGATCTCGGCGCGCCGCCGTGGCGGACGTTCTGGGGCGTGACCGTGCCCCTGCTCTGGCCGGCGCTCGCGGCCGGCTGGCTGCTGGCGTTCACGCTGTCGTTCGATGATCTGGTGGTCGCGAGCTTCACCTCCGGGCCGGGCAGTTCGACCCTGCCGATGGTCGTGTATTCCAGCGTCCGGCTGGGCGTGTCGCCGCAGATCAACGCGCTCGCGACGCTGCTGATCGTGACCGTCGCCGTCGGCGTGCTGGTCGCGGGTCGGGTCGTGCGGCCGGGACGTTGATCGCTCGCAAGGTCGCGCGCCGGGTCGCGGGGCGCGCATAATGGCCCGACGCACGGGGTGTCTCGGGCCTGGATGCCGTGGCTCGTCGGTCGGTGTCTGGGCACGCCGCCTGCGGAAACCAACTCAATAACGTCTGGAGAAAATCATGGAATCAGCCGGAATCATTGGAATTGCAATTGCGCTCGTAATTCTCGTCGTTGCGGTCGCAATCGGAAGCTTGATCGGCGCGCTCTTTTTGATGCTCGCCAACAAGATCATCGTCAAGACGAAGCTGTCCTACGGCAAGGCCTACGGCCTGACCTTCGTCGTCTATCTCGTGACCGCGGTGATCGGCATGATCATCGGCCTGGTGATGGGGATGGACGCCCAGGGTTCGACGTTCTCGATCCCGAACATCGCCAGCTGGGTGATCGGCATCCTGTTCGGTGGGTGGTACTACGGCAACAAGCTCATCGGCCAGTCCGGCCAGCCGGTCGGCTTCGGTCAGGGCGTGATCGTCGCGCTCGTGATCGTCGCGATCAGCATCGTCATCGGCCTCGTCCTGGCCGCCGTGCTCGGCGGTGGCGCGATGGTCGCCGGCACGCCGGCGGGCTAAGCCCGCAGCTCCTCCGCGGCGCCCTGCGCCGCGGAGTGCGAACCGGACCCGCGGTCGGGGCTGTTTGGCCTGGCCGCGGGTTTTTGTTTTTGGAGGATGGCGATGAGCAGGACCAAGCCCGCGCGGTGCAGCGCGATGTACTTCGTTGTGGCGCTGGCGTTTTTTTCTGGCGCCGCGCACGCGGGGGGCGATCCCGGCCCCACGGTGACGGTGGCGCCGGACGACGTCCGGCTCGACGACTGGAGCGCCGCGCAGCTTGCCGCCCCCATTGCCCTTCGCGAGCTGCATCGCACCGAGGCCGCCAGCGCCCACCTGATCCGGCTCGCCACGCGGGAGTCTCCGCATGCGCACGACCGCCACGATCTGACCGTCGTCGCCATTCGCGGCGACACCGTGCTGCATCTGGCCGACCGTGATGTCGCGCTGCGCCCCGGCGACAGCGCATTCATCCCGCGCGGGGTGTTCCACTGGGCCGAAAACGTCGGCGCCGGGCCGGCGCTGGCCTTCGTGGTGTTTTCGCCGGCCTTCGACGGCAAGGACCGCCGCCCGATCGACGTCATCTCGCCGGCGCGGGATCGCTAGTCGCGCGACCGCTCGCTCTGCCTTTTCCGCCGTTCGGGGCCCATTCGCGTCGAATTTGTCCGCCGCGTGCATCCGTATGCGACCCGCCGACGTATAGGCGTACGTATCCGCGTGGATACGTCAGATTCGAACCATGGAGACACCGATGGACAACACCACGACTGGACGGGGCCGGTTAGCGACGGGTGCCGTTGCCGCGGCGGCGCTGCTGCTGGCGGGCGCGGGCTGCAATACCCTGACGAGCAAATCCTCGGGCGAAAGCGCCAAGGCAGACGGCGAAATCACCGTGCCCACCGGCTACGCCGGCTGGCCGAAATTCGTGCCGACGGTCGACAAGGACAAGGCTGGGCAGGTCCGCGAGATCTATATCAACGACACGGGTCTTAAAGCGAAGCGTGGCGAGGCGTTTCCGTCCGGAACCGTTTCCGTCATGGAGATCTACACCGCGCGCAAGGATGGCTCGGGAAATCTCCAGCGTGACGCCGAGGGGCGGCTGGTCAAGGACAAGCTCGACAAGGTCTTCGTGATGGCCAAGGGCGCGGGCTGGGGCCAGGCGCTGCGGGCCGGCACGGTCGCCACCGGCGACTGGGTGTATTCCGCCTACCAGGCCGATGGCACCACGCCCGCCACCTCGGACTTCAGCAAGTGCCGCGGCTGCCACGTGCCGCTGGCGAGCGACGACTACATCGCCCGCTACTCCGAGCATTTCGACACCCGCAAGAACTGACCTGACGATCGCGTTCGCAGCGACCGGTGCGCCGTTCCAGGCGAGCGCACCGGTCGCGGCGGGCGGTTCGTGCCGGGAGCGCTCTGGCCCACCGCCGCTCAGCGTATCGAATGCCTTGACGGGAACCAGCGCATGGAGCTAGGTTTGGGACCGTGCGTCAACGCTTGCGCACGACAGGTACCAGGGTGGGGTTCGGATGAAGGATTCAGCGTTTCTGCCATTTGGGCGGCCATCCGCGCATGCGGTGTGCGGCCTGCCTGTCCAGTCCTCGCGACCGCAGTCACCGTCCGGCGCGGCTCGTACCGGCTATCTCATAGCCCCTCTCGGCAGGCGCGCGCACACAACGGCGGTGCCGCGGGCGTTGGCGTTCCTGCTCGCCAGTCTGTGTCTGAGCAACGCGAATGCCGATTGCGAGTGGCACCCCTTTGTCAGTTTGCTTCTCGATCCGACGCCCGACAACTCGGACGAGATCGTTTTAACTCTGACGAGTATTTGTTATCCCGGGGACGTCGTCTACCACGGTCTGGAGGTGGACGTGGACGGGCCGGTGGTCAATCTTGTAGACCCGCGCCTGTGGCTGACCCCTGGAGGCTTTTTCCTTCCACAGCCAGGGCCGCAAACGCACATTGTGCAACCGCTTCCGCCTGGCGATTATCAGTTCCGGGTGTTCGACATCGACAGCGCGAGCCTCGAGCACGTGCTGGCCTTCGAGACCAGCCTCACCGTGCAGGGGGAGTTGCCGGGCACGATGAACCACGAAACGCCGCGCGCCAACGAGACCGTGAGCGGTGTCAACGTGTTGCGGGGCTGGTCATGCGACGGCGACGCGTTTTCCTACCAGGTCGATTCCGGACCGCTCATCCCGCTGGCCGCGAAGCTCAATCGCCCGGATACCCTTAATGACTGTGGCGACGTCGACAATGGATATGCGGGTATCGTGAACTGGAACGAATATTCCACGGGCATCCACAACCTGCGTATCTATCGCGGATCTGGCGCGGTCGCGATCGAGCGCTTCATCGTGGTTTCGCCTGGGACCAGTTTCGTAACAGACGTTGAGCGTTCGATCACAGTCCACGACTTCCCGGAGATCGGCGATGCGGCAACGCTGGAATGGTCGCCGCCACAGCAGAGGTTCCTCCTGAAACATTTTCAACCCGGCACCGGGGGCGTAACGCCATGACCGCCCAGGGCGCGACGCTGGCAGGCCATATTGTACGAAGGGATCGCATGCTGTGCTCTCGGCTCGTACGTGGGGGACGCGTAGTGATGAGCGGCCGCTATGCGCTTCCATGCGGATGCGGCACCGCGGTGCTTGCTGCATTGGCATTTGCCGCGTTTGGAAGTCCGTTCGCCGCAGCGGCCATCTTCAACGTCACCAGCAACGCGGATTCCGGGCCCGGCAGCCTGCGAGCGGTGATTGCCGAGGCCGTGGGTAACGGGGGTGGCAACGAGATCCGCTTTTCTCCGGGGCTGGGTTCAATCGTTCTGACATCCGGACATATCCTGATCACGGAAGACTTGGCGATTGTTGGGCCGCCGGGGCGACAGGAAATCACCGCGAACAATGCGTCCCGAATTTTTCTGCAAGGTTTCGTCAACAATTATCCGCAGCCGCACCTGACACTGGAAAACCTGATTCTCAGAGACGGAAACACGCTCCCCCTCGGCGAGTTTCCATCCTGGACCTGTATAGAGCATCTGGGCGGTGCGTACAACGGTTACGGTGGGGCGGTCGCTGCGTGTGGTGATCTCACCCTGGTGAATTGTCAGATCCTCAATTCCAGAGCGAATTCCCTCGGTGGCGGAATCTATGTGAAGGGCAGGCTGGAGATAACGCGTAGTGATCTGTCGGGCAATACGGGCGGTAGCGCGGGCGGTGCCTACGGCGGGCAGGTCACAGTAGCCGACAGCATGTTCACTAACAATCGTGCTTCGACTACAGGCGGCGGCCTGCGAGCGACCAGCCTTGAGATGCTGCGTTCCGAGGTTACTGGAAACGAAATCACCGGGAGCCCATCCAGTGGGGGTTCCTATGGTGGCGGCGGAATTTATGCGGGTTCCGCGCACATAACCGACAGCGACATCAGCAACAATCGCGCGAGCCTCGGCATCGGCGGAGTCTATTCGACCGGTGATCTGGGGCTAGATCGCGTAACTGTTTCGCACAACATCGGGCGGGGTGTGCGTGGGCAGCAAGCCCATATTGTCGACAGTGTGATTTCGAGCAACGCGGGCGGTGGCGTATCGGCTGCGGGCCTGACCCTGGAGCGAAGCACCGTTTCCGGAAACACCCTCGCCAGTGCGGGCGGAGGTGTTTCAGCAACGAATGCGGAAATTGTGGATAGCGCTCTGCGCGACAATCTGTCTTCTGGGCACGGCGGTGGAGTCTATGCGTCCACTGTCAGTCTTGAAAACAGCGTGGTGACCGGAAACCGTGCAACCTACGAGTGGGCAAATGGCGGCGGTGTTTATTGCAGATCCTGCGCCATATCGAACAGCGCGATCGTGAACAATGAGAGCAATGGTCGCAGTGCGAGAGGCGGCGGTGTTTTCTCCGATGATTCGGTCGTGGTGTCGAACGCCACGATCGCTGCGAATGATGCGGTGGGCGCGAGGGCGCTCGCCGGCGGTATCTATGCATCTGGAGTGGTCGAGATCGTAAGCAGCACGATTTCCCACAACTCGGCTTCTCGCGGTGGAGGGGGGCTCACGGTCGAAGCGCTCGATAGCTTCGTTGTGCAAAGTACAATTCTGGCTGCGAACACGTCGGCGCGTGGCAACTTTGATATGACCGGGACGTCAACCCCGTTGCCTTCGACGGGGGTGACTGGAAGTCTTCTTGGCGATTCCGCCGCGGAGTTCGGTGGCGAAGGCAACGGCAACATTTTTACTGACGAACCCATGCTCGGCCCGCTTGCCGACAATGGCTGCGAACGTCCGGCCGGTGCGCCCGGCATGCAGATGTGTGTGCCCACGCGCGCATTGGCCGGCAACAGCCCCGCGCTGGATGCGGTGCTGACCAATCCGGCTGAACCCTACGACCAGCGCGGCGCGGGTTTTCCCCGTATCGTCGGTGCGCACACGGACATCGAAGCGTTCGAGTCCGACGGCAACGGGCCGATACCCGAAGGTTTCTTCCATGAGAGCCCGCGGGATGGCGCCACCGTCAGCGGCATCGACGTGCTGCGCGGCTGGAGCTGTAATGCGGATACGCTGGACTACCAGATCGACGACGGCCCGATAGAACCGCTCGCACATCATCTGAAACGTACGGATACCGAAGCCGTCTGCTGGGACACGCTGAACGGCTATGCCGCACTCGTGAATTGGAACGAGGCGGGAGACGGCGCCCACGAACTTCGCATCTATCGCGATGGCGTTGTGGAATCGGTTTCGAACTTCACCGTCGCCACTTACGGGACGGACTTTCTGCTCGGTGCCCAGAAGACCGTGACGGTCGACGATTTCCCGCAACCCGGCGAGACGACCACGCTGGAGTGGTCACAGCAGCAGCAGAACTTCGGTATCGCGGACTTCGAGCCGGCGCCGCTTCCATAGCGCCCCGGCGCTTGCAAGACTCTCAGCCTCCCGGCTTCTTATACCCCGCCCAGAGTGCCTTGCGGTCCACCTTGCCGTTGGGCGTGACGGGCATGCGGGCAACGGCCACGAAACGCCGCGGGATCATGTAGGCCGGCAGCCGTCCGGCCAGCAGTTTGTGGGCGCCCCTGAGTTCCTTTCCGGGTTCCGCGGGCGTGTAGAACGCGACGATCTCCCGATGGTCCGCGTCGTAGATCACGCAGCTCTGCGTGACCTCGCCAAGCGCCGATAGCGCGCTCTCGATCTCGCCGGGCTCGATGCGATAGCCGCGGTGTTTGAACTGGCCGTCCTTGCGGCCGGTCATGTAGATCAGCCCGTCGCGCGATGAGACATAGCCGAGATCACCGGTGCGATAGATGCGCTCGGCGTAGCGCGAGTGTTCGGGGTTCTGGATGAAGACCTCGGCGGTGCGTTCCGGGTTGTTCCAGTAGCCCAGCGCGACGCCGACACCCGCCACACAGATCTCGGCTACGGCGTCGGGTTCGGTCACCGGCGCACCGTGTTCATCGAGAAAGATGATCGTCTTGTTCTCGCAGGCCTTGCCCAGCGGCACTTCCGTGAGCGTTTCGATCTCGGTCCCGAAGGTCCAGTAGATCGCATCGACGGTGATTTCCGTGGGCCCGTACAGGTTCGACAGCAGCGCCTGGGGCAGCCGCTCGCGCAGATAGCGCAGGGTCGAAAGCGGCATCGGTTCGCCGGCGAACAGCACCTTGCGCAGCGCGCCGAGATCGTGTTCCTGAAGTGCGTTGACGGCCGCGAAGTTCGACAGCAGCGACGGCACGAAAAAGATCAGGCTGATCTTGTTCGCGGCCAGGTAGCTGACGACGTCGTCCGGGAACATGAAGCGCGACGCGGCCAGCAGATGCAGCGTGGCGCCGCAGGCAAAGCACAGATAAATATCCAGGACGGAGTTGTCGAAATACAGCGGCGCCTGGTTTGCGATGATCTCGGACTCGTCCACGGCGTAGGTGTGCCGGACCCAGTCGATGTAATCGATGACCGCGGCGTTGGAGATTGTCACGCCCTTCGGCGTGCCGGTCGTGCCGGAGGTGAAGATCACATACAGCGGGTCGATGTTCTTGCGCGCGACGAGCCCGTCGAACAATGCGGCTTCAATCTCCGCGTTGGAGGTATCCGCACCGGTTGCTCTGCCGCCGATGATCTGTCCATCCAGTTCCAGCGCGCCGATGTTGACGCGAATCGTCGCGGGCGATCCGAGTGTCTGGAGCATGCGCTCGCGGCGTTCCGGTGGACTGTTCGGGTCGAACGGAACGTAGAGGTTTCCGGAAAGCTGGATCGCGACGATCGCGACGATCGCGTCGATGGATTTCTCGATCTCGACCGCGACCGGCAGGCCGTTTCGGCCCACACGATCGGCGATGTCACGCGCCGCGTGCAGGGCCCGATGCCACAGCGCGCCGAACGTGATCTCGCCGGAGTCGTCCACGAGCGCGGTCTTGTCCGGCAGGCGGGCGACGGTGGTCCGCAGGTATTCGATCGCCAGTTTCTGCATGGGGTCCGGATTCAGTCCATCACGCAGGGATGTGGATCCCGAACGCCGTCAGGAACAGGCGGAACAGCTCCGCGTTGTCAGACGCGCCGCGACTGACGATGAAGATGTGGATCAGCGCGTAGAACTGGAGCGTGCAATAGGTTGCGATGACATCGCCGACGAGTCCGGCGCCGGGTGTCCAGGGTTTGCGCTTGCGCTTTTTCTTGACCAGATAGACCTCGGTCAAACCGATGCCGAGACCGAGCAGCACGAAATACGGCCAGGTCGCGAAGGTGTGCGCGAACTGCTGCGCCTCGATACCGGCGTAGTAGAAGCGCTCGACCATGTGACCCCAGATCAGGTTGCCGACCGTGACTGCGGCGAGCGTCGCGACGACGATCCTCAGCAGCCGATGTTTGCGGAAATACCGGAAGAAGACCGGGTAGTAAAAGATGCGCCCGAGGAACTCGCGGTAGTGGAATGTGAACCGCGCCCAGAAGGTCACGAGGTTCGTCGCCATCCAGGGTTTGTCGAAGCTCGGATCGACCCTGTAGCCACATATGCGCCATACGCCGACCTTGAAATGCGCGACCGACGCATAGACCATCACCCAGCGCACCAGATCGAGCAGCGTCGTCGTCAGCACCGAGGCCGTGCTGACCGGTTCGCCGGCGTGAAACGCCTTGATCATCTCCGTGATACGCGCGTTGTAGACTTCGATGCCGAAACCTTCGAACAGGTCGACGAGTGCCCAGCGCGCCCAGTGGCCCAGAATCAGATAGGCCATGGCGATCAGCAGCAGCTTGATGCCGGCGGCGACGATGCGGTTCTTGTCTTCGCACAGGAACGTGCGGTCGATGTACGAATAGCCCTGACCGATCGCCACGCGCATGCCGATGTTCGGAATGGCCGCGGGCGTGACGAACACGGGTAGGTAGCGCCACAGCGTGATGTCCTCGGGGATCGTGCCATCCTTCCAGTCGGCGTGATACATCAGCAGGCGTTCCCACTGCCAGAAGAAGAACAGGATGCCAACCGGCAGCTTCCATTCCTCGTCCGTGAAGCCCTCGGCGATCGCACCGATACAGACCGTGATCAGCGCCGCCTGCATGACGATCGTGCGCAGCACGGCGCCGGCGCGCGGCTGCGCGAGGATCGGCAGCCAGACATGCTGGTACGCAGCCGCACTGATCGCTGGCAGCAGCACGACCAGCGGCGACGGTGGGTCGCCGGTGGCGGCCAGCCCGGCGGCGACCAGCAATCCCGGCGCGGCACCCCAGAGATAGGCGCCGTCCGCGCGCGGATGCAGCGTCAGGAATACGGTCACGTGCGCGGCGAGCAGCATGAGTGCGGCCGGCACGCCAAACAGCAGCGCAATGGCCAGTGAGGCCCAGACCACGAGCGAGGCCTGCTTGAGCCCGAGCGGCAGGAAATACGCGGACAGGAACGCGCAGACCAGGGTCAGCAGAAAGACGAGGCGTTCGTCGTCGTTGGTCTCGTAGCGCTGTGTGTCGGAAATCTCCACGTTCGAGTCGACATTGCCGTCATCGTCGAACACATGCCGTACATCCATGCCCACGGCCTCGGCCACCGCCTTCGGGGCCGGCAGGCCGACCAACTCGTAGGCATAGGTGAACAGATACATGTACACAAGCAGCACGCCGAGCACGGCCGCGACGACGCCCGCGCGGTGCGTGTCGTGCTTCTGGCGCAGCTCGTCGGTGACCGTGGTCGTGAGCAACACAGCCATGGCGGAAGATCCTGCTACTCGCCCGGCAGTTTGCGGAGTACGAGGTCCGCCAGGGTCGATACGTTCTGGAAGTTGTCGCCGTTGATGTCGGCGCGCGACAGCGGCACGCCGAAATGTTCTTCGATGAACAGCGTCGTGGTCACGATCGCCAGCGAGTCCATGAACCAGCCCTGCAGCAGGTTGGTGTCCTCGGTGAGCGCCTCGTCCGGCTCGGGAAACTCGGCGGCGAAAAACTGCATGAGTTCGGTGACGACTTCCGGCTTGTTCATGTTCTTGTGTTGTTCTCGGTCAAGGCCGCAGAGGCCGGTTCGCCGTTCAGCGCTGGCAGCGCGATGCTACACCAGCGTCAGCGTGCGCCGGAACCTGCGGCGCAAGCCGCGGTAACGTCCTTGGCGTATTCCGTTCCCGTGCGGGGAATTTCCGACGCAGTGGCAGGGAATTTCGAGTAAGGTTCCCGGCCACGGCAGCCCGGTTCGCCTGCGGGCGCGGGCCGCGGCGAATCGTTCAACCAGCATTCCTGCGGGAGGCCCCATGCAGAACATCCAGACTTCCGACCACGAGTACACCGTCGGCGCCGCGCGCCATGTCGGCTTTGTGGCCCACGATGCGGCGATTCAGGGACCGCGCCCGGGGGTCATCCTGATCCACGAATGGTGGGGTGTGGACGACGAGATTCGCGAGCGCGCCCGTCAGATCGCGGCGCTCGGCTACGTCGCGTTCGTGATCGACATGTTCGGCGACGGCCGGACGGCGGCTGACGTGGCTGGCGCCGCTGGCCTGATGCAGGGCGTGCTCGATGACATGGAAACCGGCACACGCCGGCTGCGCGCGGGTTTCGAGACCCTGCGGGCCATGCCGTTGGTGGATGCCGACCGAACCGCGGCGATGGGTTATTGCTTCGGCGGCGCAATGGCCCTGCACATGGCGCGCATCGGTCTGCCACTGAAGGCCGTGGCGAGTTTCCATGGCGCGCTCGGTTCGTTTCACCGGCCGGCGCCCGGTTCGGTCAAGGCACGGATTCTCGTTTGCCACGGCGCGGCGGATGCGATGGTTTCGGCGGGCGACGTCGAGGCGTTTCGTGCCGAGATGGACGCCGCCGGCGCCGACTACGAGGTCATCGTCTACCCCGATGCCATGCACGGCTTCGCGGTGCCTGCGGCAACGGAGCGTGGCAAGCGTTTTGGGATACCCGTCGGCCACAATGAAGCTGCGGACAAAGCCTCGTGGGACGCAATGCGCAAGCTGTACGCCGAGGTGTTGTAGGCCGACCGTGGAAATCGCGCCCGCGCAGGGCGAATTCCACTCAGGTGGAATTTCGGCGTTGCGGCGGTCGGGCGACCGCCGCACTCAAGAACAGATCGGATCAGGCCCTGCGGCGCTTTGGTGCAGCAACCAGCGCCAGCAGGCCGATGCCGAACAGGGCGATCGGGGTCGGTGTCGGGGCCGCGGCGGGGGCGCTAGCCACGTCGATGTCAAACGAGCCGCAGGGAAACATTGCATCGCCTTCACAGGAACTTTCTGGCAACTGCGGTGTGTAGGCGGTATTGACAACCACAGGTCCAGGTACGCCGCTCGCGATGTAGGTGAAGTCCAAGAACGGGCCGGCCCAGGAAAACACCCAATTTGCGCCATCGCACAACGAGTCGGCAGCGGGCGAACACCCCATGCCATCAATGTCGTAGTACAGATCGCCGAGGTTGAGTGTGATTGCTTCGGGCATCCCGCTACCGGTCCAGGTGCCGGAAAAAACGGCCGTCGGGCCGCCAGCGGACATCAGCACGAGGTCGGCGATCGCCACCTGACTGCCGGCGTTGAAAAAGGCCAGCGACATGCTGGCGACCTCGCAGATGCTTCCGTCGCCGAAACACTCCACCGTGGACGGCAACACTGGACCGATTGTCGGATCGGCGCTGAGCGTGCCGGTGATCCGGTCGATGGTGTAGGGGTCGAAGACGATGATGGTTTTCGGGGTGTTGAACATCACGTCCAGTTCAAACGGCATCACTGCGCCGTAGACGTGTTGCCCAGCGCCCAGTGCGATCAGTCCCAGCAGGGGCCGCAGTGCACGGCGTCCGTTTTTTTTAGCATGCGGAAAAGGGCGCGCATCGCTGGCGCCCCGAAGTTGCAATTCATGGTTGAGAACTCCAGCCGGCGTTCGCCGCGACTGACCCGTATGACACACGGGTGCGATTATTGATTCTGCCATTTCGGAAAGCACGATCTGTGCCAACAGACGCGCGGTCAACAAGATCAACGGCTTGGCGACGAACCGCTTTTGCACAGCGACGGCACTGTAAATCCGGCTTTACCTCCGGCGCGCGGGCCTTCGTACCGGGAGATGCCAGACAGATGCGAAGCGGTTGGCGGGGTGAGGCCCGGTCCTGACGCCGGTTTCCGGGGGGTAAGGTCCGTGCGGCGGTCGGCTGACCGCCGCGGATGCAAGCTGGATGCTGCGCTCTCAGGTCGCGCGGCGTTTTGGTGCCACGACCAGCGCCAGCAGGCCGACGCCGAACAGCGCGAGCGGTGCCGGGGCTGGTACATGGACATTCACGTCGAAGGTGCCGCAGCCAACCGATTGGGCCGGGGGGACCTGTCCGGGCGGGACCTGCTCCTGAAGTCCTGCCTCACAGTTGGACGCGCCGTTGGTTTCCCAGTACGTCAATGGCGCCGAATCCCCGGGCGCGCTGGAGAAGTGCGCGAAGAACAGAAACGGGCCGCCAGGGCCGCTGAATGTCCAGTCGCCGAGAAAACAGAGCTGATCCGGACCAGCCGTGCAGTCGCCCATCGGGCCGATCTCGTAAACTAGGTTGTTTACTTCCAGCAGAATCGGCACCGGGCCGCCGCCGCCGACGAAGGTGCCAATGAAGATCGCGTCGAGCGTGTTGGCGATCGCAAGCTCCATGGTGCCGACCGGTGCGCCACCGAGCGACATGACCAGCGACATGCTGGAGACCTCGCAGGGATTTGCTCCGTCGCCGAAGCAGTCGACGACGTTGGTGCTTGGTATCGTCAACGGATCCGCAGTCATCGTGCCGTGGATGCGGTCGAACGTATACGGCGCATCGATGAAAGTCAGCGCGGGGAAATCCAGCGAGATGTCCACGTCGAACAGCATTGGCGCGGCCGTGGCGGGATTTCCGAAGCCCAGTGCCAGCAGGACCGCCAGCGCATGCAGGGCGCGACGCCCGCGGTCGAGCAGGTAGGCGAACGGCGGGTTTTCGGCGGAATCGTCATGCATCTTTGATCGTCCGGTTGGTGGGAACGGCGCGCGACTTTAGATGGCGGCGCCGGACCCGGAAATCGCTCTCTACCATCGGAAAGCAAGATTCACGCCATGCCACGACCCTTGATATCAATCAATGAGTTGTGTGAGCGGCCAAGGCGTAGATCGATCGGGGTGTAAAAAAACTCGACAGCTTGTGGGCCGCCCGGTCTGGGGCCAACCCGCCGCCATCGGTGTCGCCAGACGGGGCCGGAGTCACGCGTAGTGCGAACAGGCCCTAGTTGGTCATCGTTCCGGTGCATTCCTTGATGCTGTTTCCCGGGACATCCGTCGGGTAGGACTCCAGCGGCCCGCGTTCGAGCGTCAGCGACCAGCGCTCAGGTCGCCAGATTCGCGAAAAGCCCGCGCTGCGCTCGCAGCCCTTGGCCTTGCACTTTTCGTTCTCCGTGTTCCAGCGTTCGGTCAGTTGCTTGACCTTGTCGTGGATGGTCGTCGGTGTTTCCTGAATGACCTCGTAGTTCTTGATCAGGCACTTGTAGTTGTTCCAGTGCCAGGTTCCGTAGGCCTCCTTGTAAATGACGTACTTGTAATACCGATTCGGTTCGAAGGTCTGGCCGGCAGGACCCACGTTGATGTCCGGAGTTTTGTCCGTTGCGACTCCGGCGCAGGCATTCAGTTGATCACGCGCCTGTGCCAGCGTCGCATAGTAGCGACTGCCGAACGCGCTGGTCGCCAGACACTTGCTGGCGTCCATGGCGGCGCGAACCTCGTCCAGCTCGCGAGTTGCCGCGGCCCGGTCGCAGTTCGTCGCCGCGGACAACGCCCGATTCAGATTGCTTTCGAGCGCCGTGCCGCGCGCCCGCACCTGCGCGACCTGGTTGGTGAGCTGATCGCATTTCGCGTCGCTGGTCGCGAAATAGGCACGGAGCCCTGATTCGGCCTCTTCAAAGCGGCCGCGCAGTTCCCGGAACCGGCTGCGTTCCCAGTCGCTGACCGACGGTGCCGGATACTGGCCTTCGCGAATACACTCCACGGCCTTTGAATAGTGCTGACGTCGCTCGAGTACGAATCCGCGGTGCTGGGCGAGCGTTTGCTGCGCGTTCTGGATCAGGCCGTCGACCGCGTCGATGATGCAGCCGCCCGCGGAATCCACTGCCCCGATGTCGGCGACTACGCCCAGCGCCTGCTCCACGGCGGCCGTGCTGTCCTTGAGTTCGAGCTCGTCGGCGACCCGCTCGCCCAGGAAGCTGTTGCGAATCGTCTTCCAGTCGCGCTCCAGCGCCTGCAGGTGGCTCGAGTACTGGGTGATCTGACTCTGGAGCTGATGAATCTTCTTGTTGGTGTCGATCGTGATCGTCACGCCCTGTTGAACCCCGGAGACCTTGGTGATCTCGGACAGGTTCTTGTAAATCGCGTCCGAGGATTTCTTTGCCGTCTGGTAGGACTTGAAGGTCTCGAAATTCCGGGCGAGATTCGCCATGACCGCCTTCTTCGCGCAGCTGCCCAGATAGTCAGCGCCACCGGTTGCCAGCGATTTTGCGGTGTTCAGGATGCCGCTGATCGAGGTCTTCGACGACATGAACGTGGTCGCAACGCGCTTCACCGTGACGTCTTCCGGCACATAGATCAGATCGGCCACCAGCGCGGACAGGACATCGACCTGGCCATGAATCTTTTCCAGAAACGACAGGATGCAGGCGTCGGCCAGATCCTTCGCGGCGTCCTTGATGAGCTTGTCGTCATTCAGGTCGCTGCACGAGATCTTCTCCGGAAAGTCCGTATTGGTTTCGCTGGTCAGGTTCGTGCATTGCGGATCGGGTAGCCACGCGTGCGTGGCCGGTGCAAAAAACAGACCGATCGCAGCCAGTGCGATCGCAACAATGGCCGGCGGCAAGCCCTGAGCTTGTTTCGTATTCATGGTTGCAGCGCTCCCACGATCCGGTCGCGCAGGGCAGTCGGGTCGTTGTCGCCCGTGGCAATGACCGTGACGCTGGTGGTCGGGTTCGATTCGCTGGTCGGACAGCGAACCCGAACGGTGTGATTCGCATCGTGCCCGATCAGCGAGGTATGCGAGCGTGCATCGACCTTGAGCCCGTTTTGCGTGAATGCGGCGTGTGCTGACTTCAGACAACCCCTGAGCGCTGCGCCGTCGCTGCTCGTGACGATTTCGTCGATCGGGACCGAATTTGAATCACTTCCGCTGTCGGGCGTGTTTCCTGCGCGGTTTGGCGTGTAAGTATCGGCGGCTGCCGGCGGCGCGCCTCCAGCCGCCTGCGGCGACGGCGGCGCTCCATCCGCACCGGTGATCTGTGCGAAGTTCAGTCCATACCACCGGGCAGCATCAGCGGGATAGTTGTACTTTCCTTCGATGTACCAGCGTTTCTGGTTCTTCTGCCAGTACAGCTTTCCCGTGTAGCCGTTGACGACCTCGCCCTTGACGTTATGCAGATCACCACCGCATTCGAACGACGGCGTTGCCGAGTCGTCCGCCGGCTGACGTCGACAGGTCAGTCGTGCAGCGACCCGCTGGTCGCGAACGAAATAGCCACGGGTCACGTCGTATTCCTTGCCCGACGAACTGCCCCAGTGCCCGGTCAGGATGCCCAGCGCATCGGAATCGACCGGACCAATGGTTTCCGCCAGTGGCTTTCTGTAGAGCGCCGGGATCGATGCCGGAGCGGTCTCAAAGGGCGACAGGTTCCAGCCGTAACGGCCCTGCGGGCTCGAGTAGTCGTTGTAGGTGCCTTCCAGGTACCAGCGCTGACGGCTGCCCTCCCAGTACAACGTGCCGAGATAGTTGCCTTTCACCTCGCCCTTGCGGTTGTACCACTCGCCCGAGCACGTGTAGAGAGGTGTGATGCTCTCGACGTCGGTTTTCCGTTCGCAGGTGATTTGCAGGCTTCGGTAGCCATCCCGGCTGAACGCGCCGTTCGAGACCGAGTAATCCTTTCCGCTCGAGTCGCCCCAGCGACCCTGCAGGATGGTCGCCAGCGCCGGTTCGCCGTCGGTGCCGCGCGGCGGTGGCAGCGCCCGGAACGGCGCGTCGCCCGCCGGCCCCGTATCGAGCTGCGCGAAGGTCAGCCCGGCATACATCGCCGGTAACAGTGCGACGAAGGCCGCCACGGAATGTCGTCGGGTCATCGCGCGAGTTCCTCGTGAGCGTCGCGGGCATGCGCAGTTAACAGGCTGTTGAAATTCTCTCTTCAACGGCCTGGTAGCGCGAGACAGGGACGTCTCGCCCAAAATCGAACACGCAAGTGCCTGATTTTCGTGAGCAACCGAAAACCGCGCTTTTCGGTTGCGACGTTGAAAAGGCCATGGATGGGCCTTTTTCAACAACCTGTTAAGGCTAGTCGGTCGTTTCAGCCGTCGCAAGGCGGGACTGGCGTTGAGCCGCCGAGAGCGCTTGCAGTCTAGCTAAAAGACCGATAGTCCCGCGGGCAACAGCGGGGCGATCACGAACTTCAGTTGCGCGTGCGCGTGGCGCAGCGCGCGCTCGACGCGATCCGCGTCGGCTCCGGTCGCGAAGACAAAGCCGAGGTAACTTGAACCCTCGGGCAGCGGCGTGACGAGGTTGCCGGGCTGGATCGCGATTCTGACCTCATTTACGCCGTCGACCGCCTGTGCGTTCAGAAGGCCCTCGACCCGGCGCAGCATGCCGGCGGCGGGGATCGGCAGCATCAACACGCCGGCGGCCCCGGTCATCTCGGGCAGCGTGTGTTCGAGCCCCAGCGCGTTGCCGATGACGATCGATTCGAGCGTTCGCCCCGTGGCGTGTTCGACCAGCCGGGCGCAGTCGCCACCGATGGTGCGCGCCGCGACTTCCATGATCCATGCGCGTCCATCGTGCATCCGCAGTTCCGCGTGCACCGGGCCGTGTCGCAATCCGTACGCAGCACAGGCCGCGCGGGTGGAATCGATCAGCGCCCGACGCGTCACTGCATCAATGCGCGCCGGTGAAATGTAATAGGTCTCCTCGAAGTATGGCCCGTTCATGGGCTCGGGCTTGTCGAAGATCGCCAGCACTTCGATCTCGCCGTCGCGCAGGACCGCTTCGAGTGCGAATTCCGGCCCGTCGACGAAGGCTTCGACCAGCGCGTGTTCGCGTTCGTATTCGTCGCCTGATTCGGCAACGATCCGTGCAACGCGGGTGGCGGCGGCTTCAAGCGATGCCGCGTCGTCCGCGCGAATCACGCCGCGACTGCCGGCCATCGCAAGCGGCTTGATCACGACCGGCCAGCCCGCCTCTGCGCATTGCGGGGCGACCGGTCTGCGGAGCTGCACGACACGGTGATCGGGCACGGCAAGGCCATGGCTTGCAAGGACTGCGCGTGCACGGTCTTTCCGGCGACTCGCATGCATCGCCGCAGGCGGGTTGTGCGGCAGAGAAAGCGCCGCTGCCAGATGTGCGGCGATCTCGGTCGCGGAGTCGTCCGTCGCGACAACCGCCTGTGCACCCGCCGGGCCGAGTGCGGCATGGATGATCTGCGCGGCCGCATCCGGTCGGTCGAACGGGCATCGCACGCCGGGCCAGCGCGCCGACAGCGCCAGTTCGCCTTCTGATGCGATCAGTGCGCGGATGCCAGTTGTTTCGCAGGCCGCGAGATAGGCCGGCAGGCGGTAGCTGTAGCGCGGCGCGACGAGCACCACGCGCGGGGAGTCGTACAAGGTTGGTTCAGATTGACGCAAGCTGCTGTTCGGTCGGCTCCGCGCAGCAATACCAGGGTTCGCTCATCGCCGGAATCGCCTTGCCCAGCTGTTCGGGCAGGGCCGGCGCCGCGCGTCCGGCGGCATCGTGCGCGCGGCGCCAGATACCCGCGAAGATTTTTGTACGTTCGACATTGCCTTGTTCCGCGCGGGCGATCCAGTCCTGGATCTCACGCTGCAGCGCGTCGATGCGCGGGTCGGCATGGCGCCACTGGTAGCCGAGCGCATTGGCATCGAACCCGTCGAGCTGATCGCGAAAGCCCGGCAGTTCGAGCAGGTACGAGCCTGCGGGGATCAGCAGCCGGATGCTGAGCTGCACGGGCGGCACGGCATGCACGAGTTCGAGCCGAACCAGCGTATCCAGCAGATCGAGGTAGTCGTCGATCGACGTCCATGGCGTGAACGGGATGAAGGTCGGTGCGAGCCCGATGCCGGCGTTGCGCATCAGCCCTACGGCGTGCTCGAAATCCTCGCGCGTGTGATTCTTCTCCAGGCGCCTGAGCACGGCATCGTCGAGCGACTCCACCGCCGAGGTCAGAAACAGGCAGCCGCGCAGAGCGAAATGCGGCAGCAGATCCGCATGGTCGATCAGGTGCTGCACCTTCACGACCGCATCCCAGGTCAGCTGCGGATACTGCGCGTGCATGCGTTCGATGATGCGCGCGGCATGCGTGGGGCCGTTCAGGAAATCCGGATCGCCGAATGAAATGTGCCGGGCGCCGGCCGCGACCTGCTGGCGGATGTCGGCGAGCACGATCTCGGCGGGCACGGCGCGAAAGCGGCCGTGATAGACCGGCACAACCGGACAGTGCCGGCACTTGTGCTTGCAGCCGCGCGAGGCCTCGACGAAGCCGACGGTGCGCGACTCGCCGTCCGGCAGCTGCAACTGCGCGTAGCGCGACAGTGCGGGCAGGTCGCTGCGGTCCGGCACCATGAACTCCACGCGAGTGCGCGAGCGCGGCGGCGTGCCGCCGAGGACCTGCGCGGCAAGCTGCAGCAGATCGTTTTCGCACTCCGCGCCGAACACATGCGCGATGCCACGTTCGCGCAGCATCGCGGCGTTGACCGGCGCATACAGACCGTAGGCGGCGAATGTGGCATCCGGCGCGAAGCCGTGCAGTTTGTCGAGCGCCTCCAGGGCGATGCGGGTGGCGGTATGCATGCCGAGATAGATCGCGACGACGCGCGCGTTCGCGAACTGTTCCGCATCGAGCGACTGCTGCGAAAGGTCGATGCAGCGCACCCCATGTCCGGCTGCGCGCAACTGCGCGGCGGGCTCGGCCAGCGCAAACGGTTGACGACCGAGTTCGTACGGACTGATCAGAACGATCGGACTCGCGACCGGTTTCGCAAGGGCAACGTTGAGATTCATACGCACATTATGACACCGGGCCGGTTGCGCGAACCGGCCCGGCGGCGGCGCGAGCCGTGGCGCGAGGTACGTCAGTCGCGCATGCGTGCCCGCGCCGCCAGCGTCAGCAACGACATCAGCAGCAGCAGAGCGGGAAGGCCCAGCATGGGTATGGATTCAACGGGGTCGGCCTGTGGGTCCAGCACGGGATCATCGGACTGTGGTCCAGGCACGGGCTCCGTCACTAGACTGGCCTCAGTGTCCTGATTGTTGTCCGGATTCGGATCGAACACATCACCGCTCACGCTTGCGGTTTTCTGAATCGGGCCGGCCTGCTGGGGAGCCACCCGGATACGGATCTGACGGGTCGCACCGCTGGCCAGCGTGCCGAAGGAGCACTGCACCGTGTCGGATACCTGTGCGCAGGTTCCCTGATCCGGTGCGATGCTGAGGAGCGTCACCTCGGGCGGCAGCGTGCCCGTCACCTCGACGTCACCCGCATCATCCGGCCCGTCGTTGGAAACATTCAGGGTGTAGGTCAGCACTTGCCCGAGTTCGACAGGATCGGGTGCATCCGTCACCGTCACGGAAAGATCGGCCTCGGCGCAGCTCGCCTGGGCCGTGGAACTCGCTATGATCACATTGCCGGAGAAGCCGAGGATCGACGACAGCAGCGGCCCCACTGCTTCGACATGAATCGCGTTCACGGTGATCTGCGCGCCGGAGATGCCGTTGCCGCCTACCATTTGTTCGTTCAGGGTGACGCGCAGGCGGCCTGCGGCGCCGAGGTTGACGTATAGCAGGACGTAGTTTGGCGGCGGTGAGGCCAGAACGCTTCCCGTCACGCTTGCCTGATCGGCGAGGGTGCCGGCTACCGTGGCGTCCTCGAGCGTCGTGGAGCCGCTCGCCGTGAGTCCGCCCGCGCCGCAACTCCCGGTAACCGAGGCCAAAGTGCTGACCGTGGTGGCATTCATGGCGAGCAGCGTGGTGACGGTTGCGGCCGAGAGCAGATCGAGATCGAGATTGTTGACCATGGCGCCGGACTGCGCGGACGGGCCGTCGGTGCCCTGGGTCGAAACGGTCAGAAGGCCGGTGTTCAAAACGCCGACCGCGAACGGCAGTCCCGCATTCGTGACCGTGGCGTTGACCGCCACGCTGGCGGCACTATCCAAATCGATGAAGGCCGGCGGAGTGGAACCTGAAACCGCGGGAAGCGGGCCGCTAGACACGTTCACTGTAGCGCCCACCAGCGGTGAGATCGCCAGATTGACCTGTTCGCCGAAGGCCGAGCCGCTACTCTCGTGTGCCCGGGCGACCGGTCCTGCCGTGAGCGTCGCGCACACGAGCAGCGATGCAATTGCGTTGCGTATGCCGTCCATTTTCCCTTTCCCCTGTCCGCAACCGGCGGACATTGCCTATACCCTATCGTTGAGCAGGCATATGTTGTGCCATCTGTAGGTGCTTGGGAATTGATCGCTGCGATCAGTGGGTTGGAGATGGTCCGCTTCCGGGTTCCTGCGAAAACCCCCGCGACATTAGCCGACAGGCGCGACGAAACGAGTCAAGTTTCGTCGCTCGGGAGAATCCGCTGCTGGGTCGAGCGCACGAAATCTAGTGCGCTGCGGTGATTCGCTCGCGGCCGGCCGCATCGGGTTCGGTGGCGATCGACAGAAAACCGGCTCCGCTCAGCAGCGCGCGTACCGCCGCGCCCTGGTCGGCGCCGTGTTCCATGATGAGCCAGCCGCCATCGCGCAGGTGTTGGCGCGCACCGGCGACCAGTGTGCGAATCGCATCCAGACCGTCCGGCCCGGAAACCAGTGCGTTGCGTGGCTCGAAGCGCACGCCGTCGCCGCCGAGGTGCGCATCACCTTCGGCGATGTATGGCGGATTGCTGACGATGCAGTCGAGGCGTTCACCGACGAGTGCCGCGTACCAGTCACCGGCACGGGTCTCGATTCGGGCGGTGAGTCCGAGCCGCTCGAAGTTCTCGCGGGCGATCTCCAGCGCGGCGGCGCTCTGGTCGGTGGCAACGATGGTGGCGAGGGGGCGTTCCATCGCGATGGCCGCGGCGATGGCGCCGCTGCCGGTGCCCAGATCGGCCACGCGGCAGGGCCGACCCGGCGCGATGCGCGACAGGGCCGCGGCGACCAGCGTCTCGGTCTCGGGCCGGGGCACGAGCACGTCGGGCGTGGTGCGGAACGCAAGCGACCAGAACTCGCGCCCGCCGGTCAGGTAGGCCAGCGGTTCGCCGGCGGCGCGGCGCGTCACCAGCTGCGCGTAGCGCTCAGCGGTTTCCGGGGTGAGTGGACGGTCGGGCCAGGCGTAAAGATGCGAGCGCGACACACCCAGCAGGTGCGCGAGCAGCAGTTCGGCATCCAGCGCGCCGGATTCCAGACCGGCCAGCGCCGCCTTCGCGGCCGTCAGCGCGGCGCGGAGATCCGTGGGCGCGCAGCGGTCTATTTGCGCCGGAACCCTTGCGGGGCCTGGCCGGCCTGTCCCTCGCCGAACAGAAAGCCGCGCATGTGATCCTCGATCACCGGCATCGCGCGCGGGTCCGCGGTGTTCAGGCCGGTCTCGTTGATGATCATCGCGAGCCGGTCCAGCCACTGGCGCCAGCCGTCGCGCGAGACGTTTTCAAAGATTCGCACGCCCAGTTCGCCGGGGTGCGGCGGGGCGCTCAGGCCTTCGGCCTCGCGCTTGAGCACGGCGCATTGAACCATTCGGGACATCGTTGGATACCGCAAAGTGGCGGGAATTGGCCGACCATTATCCCACACGGGACCCTGGGGCGCCGCGGTCGGTCAGAACGGCTTTAGCACCGCGAGCAGGACGATCGCGATCAGTGCCAGTACGGGGGCCTCGTTGAACCAGCGGTAGAACACGTGGCTGCGGGTGTTGCGATCGTGCTTGAAGTCGGTCACCAGCTTGCCGCAATACAGGTGGTAGGCCACCAGCAGCGCGATCAGCGCGAGCTTCACGTGCAGCCAGCCCTGCGCGCTGAACGCCGCCCAAGCGTAGTCGATCAGCATCCAGACGCCCAGCGCAACGGTCAGCACCATGCCCGGGGTCATGATGCCGTAGTAGAGCTTGCGCTCCATGACCTTGAAGCGCGCGATGCCGGGCGCGTCGTCGGCCATGGCGTGATAGACAAACAGCCGTGGCAGATAGAACAGCCCGGCGAACCAGGTCACCATGAAGATCAGATGCCATGCCTTCAGCCACATGTTCAGGTCTTCCCGTCGTGGTGTTTGATAGGGGTGTCGCCGGGCGTGGCCTCGTCCGCCGGCGCGGCCGGTTTCGAGCCGAACCAGCCCGCGATACGCCGGAACAGCGCGAGGATGCCGCGCCAGAGCTTCGGCAGCAGCCAGATCAGCAGCAGCACGAACAGGATGAACAGCACGATGAACACCCACGGGTGGTTCAGTGCGGTCCACAGTCCGCCGATGACCGCGATGTCCTCGGTGATCGAGGCCACCCAGTTCGTGACCGGCTCCGGCGAGGTGTTGATCAGCACGCGCGAGCCGGCCTTGGTCAGGTGGCTTGCCGCCGCCGCGCTGCCGCCGACCAGGTAGCCGACGAGTTCCAGCGCCTGGCTCTCGCCGCCGAGCGCGCCGGCCGCGAGGATCGCGCCGGCCGGAATCCGGATGAAGGTGTGCAGGGTGTCCCAGGCGGTGTCCACGCCCGGGGTCTTGTCCGCGAAGAACTCGACGAGGTACATGAACCCGGCGGCCGCCATGACCAGCGGGTTCATGACCGGCTCCAGCCCCGGCGGCAGCTCGATGTAGCCGCCGTTGCCGAGCAGCCCGAGCATGAACACCGCAGCATACAGGTTGATGCCCGACGCCCAGCCGACGCCCAGCGTCAGCGCGATGAGTTGTACGGTTTCCACAATCCGATCCCCAGGCGCAAGGGCATTCAGTGTACCAACGGCCGGCTTTCCCTTCGCGCCGTGATCGGCTATAAGTCATGTCTGGCGCAGCGATTGCCAAAGAAGCAGTCGCGCGCCGGAGTGACCACCACCATCCGGAGTTCCCCATGCGTACCAGCACCTTGCTCGCGGTTGCCGCAGCCGGCCTTTTCGCCGCCGGCGCCGCGCAGGCCGAATATGTCATCAAGTTCTCGCACGTCGTCTCGCCGCAGACTCCGAAGGGCGTTGCGGCCGAATATTTTGCCGAACAGGTCAACAAGCGCCTGGCCGGCAAGGTGCGGGTCGAGGTGTTCCCGAATTCCCAGCTCTATGACGACAACAAGGTCATGGAGGCGATGCGCCTGTCCGAGGGCAAGACCGGCATCATGGCCGCACCGAGCCTGTCAAAATTTGTGAAGTTCTCGAACCGCCTTCAGGCGTTCGACCTGCCGTTCCTGTTCGGCTCGCTTGCCGACGTGCACAAGCTGGCCGACAGCGAACTCGCCGACAAGATGGTCGCGCCGATGGAGGACAAGGGGGTCAAGGGCCTGGCGTTCTGGGACAACGGCATGAAGGTGTTCTCGATTCGCGGCGACAAGCCGCTGCGCGATCCGCCCGGCGACTTCAAGGGCAAGAAATTCCGCATCCAGACCTCCGACGTGCACTCCGCGATGGTCGAGGCGCTCGGCGGCACTCCGCAGGAGCTGCCGTTCAAGGAGGTCTACACGGCGCTCGGCCAGGGCGTCGTCGACGGCCAGGAAAACGCCTGGGCGAACGTCTACTCGAAGAAATTCCACGAAGTTCAGGACTACATCTCGGTCACCAACCACGGCTACCTCGGCTACCTGGTCGTGGTCAGCACGGAATTCTGGAACGGCATGCCGGCTGATCTGCGCAAGCAGGTCGCCGCCATTCTCAGAGAGGCGACCGAGGTCAACCGCAAGGCCGCTGCCGAAGCCGACACTGAAGAGCGCAACAAGGTCGCCGCGGCCGGGTACGCGAAGATCGTCGACCTGACCCCGGCGGAGATCGCGAAGTGGCGTGCAATAACGGCGAGCGTGGAAGACAAATTCCGTGACGAGATCGGCGCTGATCTCCTGAAGGAAATCCACGCCCTGCTGGGCAACTGATCGCCTGCGTTCGCGCGGGTCGGCGCAACTGACGCCGGCCCGCGTGGCCGCAAGATCAGGCCACAGTCATGATCGATCGGATTCTCACGATCTTCGAGCAGTGGGTCATCACGGTGGGCTTCGCCGTGGCGACGCTGCTGCTGTTCACCAACGTCGTGCTGCGCTACGTGTTCGACACCGGGTTTACCTGGGTGCTCGAGGCCGTGCAGTACATCTTCGCCTGGGTCGTGCTGATCGGTGCCGCGCACGGTGTGAAAGCGGGTGTGCATCTCGGCATCGATGTTCTGACGATCCGTTTTTCGCGTGAGGTTCAGCGTTGGCTGGGGCTCGTCGCGTTGGCGATCAGTCTCGGCTTTGCAATCCCGGTGCTGTGGCTTGCGATCCAGTACACGATGAAGGTGCGGCGCTGGGGCGACCTGACGCTGAACCTGGAGATCCCGCAGTGGATTCCGTATCTCGCCATTCCGATCGGCATGGCGCTGATGACCTACCGTCTGGTGCAGATTGGCGTGAAGATCTGGCGCGGTGAACGCCTGCACGTCGGGCAGTCCGAGCACGACGCCGTGCGCGATCGCGAACCGGAGCCGACCGAATGAGCGTCGCGCTGCTGTTCGGCGGGTTGATCCTGCTGCTGCTGCTCGGTGTGCCGATCGCGATCAGCCTCGGATTTTCCAGCCTCGCCTTCATCGCGAGTTCGACCGACAGTCCGCCCGCCGTGGTTGCGCAGAAGCTGTTCGACACCATGGAGCACACGACGCTTCTGTCGATCCCGTTCTTCGTGCTGTCCTCGCACTTCCTGACCGTCGGCGGCGTATCCGCGCGCCTGATCGACTTTGCCAAGGCCATGGTCGGTTGGATGACCGGCGGGCTGGCGATGGCGACGGTCGTCTCGTGCATGTTCTTCGCCGCGATTTCCGGCTCTTCGCCGGCGACCGTCGTCGCGATCGGTTCGATCATGATTCCGGGTATGGTCGGTGCCGGTTACGACAAGCGCTTCGCCGTGGGCGTCGTCGCCACGGCCGGTTCGCTCGGCATCCTGATTCCGCCGTCGATTCCGATGATCGTCTATGCCGATGCAGTCGAGGAATCCGTCGGCAAGATGTTCATCGCCGGCATTCTGCCGGGCATCCTCATGGGCACGTTCCTGCTCGTGACGACCTACATCTACGCGCGGCGCACGAACATGCCGCGCGAACCGTGGCAGGGCTGGGGACATCTGGTCCGCTCGTTCGGGCGCGCATTCTGGGGCCTGCTGCTGATCTTCATCATCGTTGGCGGCATCTACGGCGGTGTATTCACGCCGACGGAAGCCGCAGCGGTCGCCGCCGTGTATTCGGCAATCATCGCGCTGTTCGTGCATCGCGACATGGGCTTTCGCGACGTGCCGCGCGTGATGCTCGGCGCGGCGAAGATGACCTCCATGCTGATGTTCATCATCGCCTGCGCGATCATCTTTGCGCATGTGCTGACCGAGGAGCAGGTGCCGCAGCACCTCGCGCAGAAGATCATCGACCAGGACCTGTCGCCGTGGACCTTCCTGCTGATGGTGAACGTCATCCTGTGGTTCGCCGGCGACTTCATGGAGCCGTCGGCAATCCTGCTGATTCTCGCGCCGCTGTTTCACCCGATCGCCGTGTCGCTCGGCATCGACCCGATCCACCTCGGCATCATCATGACGACGAACATGGAGGTCGGCATGATCACCCCGCCTGTGGGGCTGAACCTCTACGTCGCCGCCGGGCTGGCGGGCATGAGTCTGGGTGCGGTCACGCGTGCCGCGCTGCCGTGGATGTTCGTGCTGATCGCGGCCCTGCTGGTGATCACCTACGTGCCGTGGTTCAGCCTCGCGCTCGTTGAGGTGATGTTCTAGTCATGCAGGGTGCGCACCGCGCACCGTCGTCGGCGCATCAACCGCCACAACGGTGCGTGATACGCACCCTACACGGAACGCAAACCTCGGCGCGCGTAGGGTGCGCATTGCGCACCATGGGGATTCCAAGGCGCGTCAACGGTGCGCGGTGCGCACCCTACACTTCGTAAGGTATTGCGCTATCGTTCCGCAAATCAATCGGCGTAGCTTCTGAGGATCGCAGCGCGGGTGAGCACACCGCGCGGCTGCTCGGCGGCGTGCGGCGCGGCGATCCAGGCCGCATCCGCGTTGGCGCGTTCGATGGCTTCCAGCGCCTCGAACTGGCTCGCACGGTACGGCACGGAAACGACATCCAGCCGGTTCGCCGGGATCTTTGCGAGATCAATCGGCGAATCGTCGTCGGCTTCGAGCGCAGCGAGCGCAGCGAGCGCACGCGCCAGATCGGCCGCGGGCATCAGCGCAGCGATCGTTGATGCGTCGCCCGACATAGCGCGCACCAGCACCCAGTTCGGTTTGTTCGCCAGCGCTTTGTGCGCGGTGTCCGCGGAAATCTGCGTATCGAGCGTCACAACCGCGCGATCCATCTGCCGCGCCACTCCCACGCGACGCAGCGCCAGGGTCAGCGCGTCATCGCGCAGGTCCATGCCGCGTGCACGCAGCAGCTCGCGAAACACTGAACGTTGTCCGAACCATTCCTGCGAGACCAGCCCGGCTGAGATCACGGCCAGCATCCCGGGCAGGATGATGTGCGGATTCGCCGTGAGTTCGAGCATGGCCGTCAGTGCCGCCAGCGGGGCCTGTAGTGTGGCCGCCATCATCGCGCCGAGTCCGACCAGCGCATAGAACGCCGGGTTCACCGCGGCATCGGGCTGCGCCTGCGCGACCAGCAGGCCGACCGCACCGCCGGCCGCGGCGCCGATCACGAGCGACGGACCGATCAGCCCGCCCGGCATGGCCAGACCGATGCAGGCGGCCGTGGCGACCAGCTTTGCGACCACGATCGCCAGCATCGTCGCGACGGCGAGTTCCCCGGCCAGGGCCGCGCCGACCGAGTCGTAGCCAAGGCCCATGACCTCGGGCACGGCCAGCGCGATCAGGCCGACGATCAACCCGGCCAGCGCCGGGCGCAGCCAGATCGGCCACGGGTCGGAGACGCGGGTGATGTGTCTGGTCAGAAACGTGAACGCCGCCGCAAGCAGTCCGCAGCCGATGCCGAGCGCGAGCACGATCGGCAGTTCGCCGAGCGAACCCAGCGCGGTCATCGGCCCGCCGAACGCCGGTGCGTCGCCGAAGGCGAGCTGCGAGATGGCGGTGGCCGACACGGCCGCGAGGATCACGGGCGCGAAGCCGGCGATGGTGTACTCCATCAGCACGACCTCCATCGCGAACACGACCCCGGCCAGCGGGGTGTTGAACGAGGCCGCGATCGCCGCCGCCACGCCGCAGCCGACCAGTGTGCGCAGGCTGTGGTTCGGCAGACCCAGGTGCCCGCCGGCGCTGCCAGCAACCGCCGCGCCCAGGTGCACGCCCGGGCCCTCGCGGCCGACCGACTGGCCGGTCGCGGTCGCCAGCACCACGAGCAGAAAATGCGCGACGGCGTTGCCGAACGGCAGTCGGCCCTGATGTCGGTCGAGCCGTTCGATGACATGCACGACACCGCCCGCGCGCAGCGCGGCGGGCAATCGCAGCAGGACCAGCCCGATCGCGAGTCCGCCGGCCATGGCCAGCCCGAGCCGTGCGAGGGGTGGCAGCAGTTCGAAGCGGTCCGGGGTGCCGATGGTCAGCGTCTGGGCGGCGTCGATCGCGTGCCGGAATCCGACGATGACCGCCCCGGCCAGCAGCCCGACCAGCAGGCCCAGACCCGCCAGCGACGGCAGGCCGTCCACCCCGGCGAACGCCTGCTGCCGGGCCTCGAGCCAGCGGCGCCAGCGGCCGGAAGGGTTCTGCGGGGCGGTCATGGCGCGGGTTGCTCGTGGCCGGGGTGACGGGATTCTGCACCAGTGTGCCCGGGTCGGGCGAACGGCGGCTCATCCCTGTGCCGCGGGAAACTCCGAAGTGTTCAGCGTTTTCCCCGCGGCTTTCGCGGCCCGTGTGTGGTCCGTATCATTTCCGGTCCCTCTGTTCTGGCGCGAAAAGGCTCAGCTCATGACGCAGCGAATCCGGGTTGGCGTGGTCGGCGGTACCGGTTACACCGGCGTCGAACTGCTGCGCCTGCTGGTGCAGCATCCGAACGTGCGCATCGAGACCATCACTTCGCGCGGCGAGGCCGGCCGGCCCGTGGCCGAGATGTTTCCGAGCCTGCGCGGGCATCTGGACCTCGCGTTCACCGAGCCTGACGTCACTGCGCTGCGCGCGCTGGACGTGGTGTTCTTCGCGACACCGAACGGCACGGCGATGGGTATGGCGCCGGATCTGGTCGCCGGCGGCGCGCGGGTCATCGATCTGGCGGCCGACTTCCGGCTGAAAGATCCGGATCTCTGGAAACAGTGGTATGGCATGGACCACGCCTGCCCTGGGCTGCTCGACGACGCCGTCTATGGCCTGCCCGAGGTCAATCGCGCGGCGATCCGCAAGGCGCGCATCGTCGCGAACCCCGGCTGCTATCCGACCGCCGTGCAACTCGGTCTGCTGCCGCTGCTCGAAGCCGGCGCGGTCGAGCGCGACGGGCTGATCGCCGACTGCAAGTCCGGCGTGTCCGGCGCCGGGCGCAAGGCCGAGGTCGGCATCCTGCTTGCCGAGGCCGGCGACAGTTTCAAGGCCTACGCCGTGCCCGGGCACCGGCACTGGCCGGAGATTCGCCAGGGTCTCGCGGCCGCGACGGGCGGTGCGATCGGGCTCACCTTCGTGCCGCACCTGACGCCGATGATCCGCGGCATTCACGCGACCCTGTATGCGCGGCTCGCCGATCAGGACGTGGACCTGCAGGCGCTGTTCGCGCGTCGCTATGCGGACGAGCCGTTCGTCGACGTGCTGCCGGCCGGTGCGCACCCGGACACGCGCTCGGTGCGCGGCGCGAACACCTGCCGGATCGCCGTGCATCGTCCGCAGGGTGGCGATACGGTCGTCGTGCTCTCGGTCATCGACAACCTGACCAAGGGCGCCGCCGGGCAGGCGGTGCAGAACATGAACCTGATGTTCGGGCTCGACGAGCGCATGGCGCTCAACGCCCCGGCACTGGTGCCCTGAGGCTTCGCGATGGCCCGCCTGAACCCGTCGCGCGGCCCGCGGATCGTTCAGGGTCCGAGCCGCGCGATGTGGCTGATCGCACTTGGTCTGATGGTCGTCGCGGTCGGTTACTTTGGCTGGATGATGTTCGATCTCGGTCGTGAGCGCGCGGGCTACTTCAGCGCCCGCGCGAGTGCGGAGCTCGGCGATGTCGAGGATGAGATCGACCGGCTCGAACGGCGCAATGCCGAGCTTGTTTCGAAGCTGGCGCTGATCGAGCGTGGCGCGCAGATCGACACCGTGGCCGAGGGGGCGCTGCGCGAAAGGATCAAGGAATTGCAGGAAGATCGGTTGCGGCTGGAGAAGGAGGTCACGTTCCTGCGCAGCGTGGTCTCCACCGACGGCAGCGGTGGCACGATCGATGTGAAGAATTTCAGCCTGTTTTCGGGTGACGGCGACGACGAGTTCCGTTTCCGCTTTACGCTCACGCGCGCACTGAAGTCCACGGGCGTGGTTTCCGGCACCGTGCGCGTGGGCCTGTCCGGTGTTCGCGACGGGGTGATCGAACGGGTGGAGCTCGACGAGGTCACTGCCGATCGCGGCGCCGAGCTGAGCTTCAAGTTCCGCAATTTTCAGGAGCTTCAGGGTATCGTTCGGCTGCCGGCGGGCTTCGTGCCTGATAATCTTGAACTCGATATAGAACCGAAGGGCAAGGATCAGAAGCCCTCACGTCGATCGTATGATTGGGTCGTAACTTCGTAGGCCATTGTCCATTCGGGGAGATTGCTGTGATGAAAAGAAAGGTCAGCCGCTTCAAGGCGCCGCGCGTGAACACGGTCATCGGCGACAGCACCAAGATCGTCGGCGACATCAGTTTTTCCGGTGGTCTGCATGTCGACGGTGCCGTGCAGGGCAACATCGCCGTCGAGCTGGACGATGACACGGGCTCGGCACTCACCGTCAGTGCGAAGGGCACGGTGACCGGCGAAGTGCGCGTGCCGAACCTGATCCTGGATGGCACGATCAACGGCGACGTCTACGCCAGTCAGCGGGTCGAACTCGCCGAGCACGCCAGCGTCAACGGCAACCTCCACTACCAGTTTCTGGAAATGGCCCTGGGTGCGACCGTCAACGGCAACCTTCTGCACTCGGCCGACATGACCCAGCGCCGGCTCGGCTACGACGACACCGAGAAAAAGACCAAGGCCGGGCGGGGCGGCACCACGGAGTCGACCAGCTGATGCCGCGCAGCGCTCGGGGTGTCTCGTTGGTCGCGGGCTTGAATCCCGGCGCCCGTGGCCCCAGTTTGCCGGGTCCGGCCACGCGCCGTTGCACCTGAAGCCTTTACGGAAGCCCATCCAATGTCGACCGCAGTCTACGATCCGCAGCTGACCTTCACCGCCAGCGCCGCCGCGAAGGTGCGTCAGATCGTTGAAGCGGAGGGTCGCGCCGATCCCATGCTGCGCGTCTATGTGCAGGGCGGTGGATGTTCGGGTTTCCAGTACGGCTTTGAATTTGCCGACGGCCCGCAGGATGGCGACTTCTCCATCGAGACCGACGGCGTGACGCTGGTGATCGATCCGATGAGCCTGCCGTATCTCGAAGGCGCCGTGGTCGATTTCGTCAATAACCTCACCGGCTCGCAGTTCGTCGTGCGCAATCCCAACGCCAAGACCACCTGCGGCTGCGGCTCATCGTTTTCGGTCTAGCAGGTCCGCGGGGCGCGTTACCCGAAGGGCATTGCGCCGAGTGGGCGCAACTTGATCGGTGCATTGCGTATTGCGTATTGCACCCCACTGAATTCCCTATCGCTCCGGCGCCAGCAGTCGTTCGAGCACGCGCACGCGCTGGTGCAGGCGGTCGAGTTCATCGAGCAGTTCCACGGCCAGGCCGGCGCCCGGCGTGTTGATGCCCAGATCGCGTGCCAGTCGCAACGCCGTCAATGCCCGACGCGCATCCTGGGCGTCGAATTTCCAGCGCCGCGGGTTTGCGCCGCGCGGTTGCAGCACGCCTTCGTCGACCAGCGCGCAGACGGCTTCACCGGACGCGTTGCACAGCACGCACAGTTCACTCAGCGTGAATACGCCGCGTTCGTCGATCAGCACGGCCTCGATCACCCGTCGCGCGCTCACGACCGACCTCCGAGCCCCGCGCGCGGGTCGAAGCCATCGGCGGCCTCCCTGAGTTTTGCGTAGGCGTCCCTGAGCGCGTCGCTCTGCGCGGGCGGGGCGTTGATCTGCAGCGTCACGTACTGATCGCCGGCCGGGTTGCCGGGCAGGCCGCGGCCCTTCAGCCGCAGCTTCTGGCCGCTGCGCGCGCCGGTCGGCACGGCGACGGTCAGCGTCGAACCCAGTGTGGGCACCGGCACCTGCGCGCCGAGTGCGGCCTCCCAGGGCGCGATGGGCAGGGTCAGATGAACGTCCCGGCCCTCGGCCGTGAACAGCGGGTGCGGGGCGAACTGGATCTCCAGATACAGATCACCACTGGGCGCCCCGCCGATGCCCGGGCCGCCCTGGCCCTGCAGGCGGATGCGCTGGCCTTCGGTCACGCCCTTGGGAATGCGCACGTTCAGCGTGCGGGCCCGGCTGACGACGTGGCCGCCGCCGTCGACCTCGGGCAGGCGCAGGCTCAGCGAGCGGGTCGCGCCCGCGTAGGCGTCCTCGAGCGCAATCTGGGTGCGGGCGTGGTGATCCTCGCCGGCCACGCGCATGCCGCCACGGCCGGCGCCGCGGTGAACACCGCCGCCGGCAAAGCCGCCGCGCTGGCCGAACAGCTGCTCGAAGAAGTCGCTGAAACCGCGCGCGTCGGCGTCCGTGAAGCCGCCGCCGCGGAACTCGAAGCCGGTATCCCAGTCCGGCGGCGGGCGGAAGTCCTGCCCGGCCTTCCAGTTCGCGCCGAGCTGGTCGTAGGCGGCGCGTTTTTCCGGGTCCTTGAGCACCTCGTGGGCCTCGTTGACCTCCTTGAAGCGGGCCTCGGCGTCCGGCTCCTTGGAGACGTCCGGGTGGTACTTGCGGGCGAGTTTGCGGTAGGCGCGCTTGATCTCGTCCGCCGTTGCGGAGCGTTTGACGCCGAGCGTGTCGTAATAGTCTTTGAACTGCATGGCCTGGCCGTGGCGGGTGCGGGTCTGCTGCCGATGATGGGGGCAGCGGGTCGCCGGTTCAAACGCCCCGGCCACGGCTTTTGCTACCATCGGCGGCCGATTTTCCGCCCGGGACCGCCATGCTCACGCTGGAACGACTGATCGAACGCGCCCTGTTCGCAAGCCGCTGGATTCTTGCGCCGGTCTATCTAGCGCTGTCGCTGGCGCTGGTCGCGCTGGCGATCAAATTTTTCCAGGAGGTCTGGCACGTGCTCTCGCACGTCGTCGTGATGGCCGAGGCCGACATGGTGCTGACGATCCTGTCGCTGATCGACATGGCGCTGGTCGCGAGCCTCGTGGTCATGGTGATGTTCTCGGGCTACGAGAACTTCGTCTCGCGGATCGATGTCGAGGAGGGCGCCGAGAAGCTCGACTGGCTGGGCAAGCTCGACGCCGGCACGCTGAAGCTCAAGGTCGCCGCCTCCATCGTCGCGATTTCGTCGATCCATCTGCTGCGCATGTTCATGAACGCCCAGCAGATCGATGCCGAAAAGCTCATGTGGTATGTGATCATCCACCTGACCTTCGTGGTCTCGGCCGTGCTGATGGGCGTGCTCGACCGGATTTCGTTTTCCTCGCATCGCGAACACTGACCGCCAGCGGCCGGCCACCGGCCGGTCCAAGCCATGTCGCCGACCCTGAAGCTGCGTTTTGACGGCCTGAGCTGGGCGGACCTGCAGGGCCCGGCGGGGCTTGCGCGTCTGGACGCGCTGTTTCGCGAACGCCTTGTCGCCGCCGAGCCGGAACTCGCGGCGCGACTGGCCGCGCTGCGCGCCGGCGAGACGTTCGAACCCGAGGCGCTGTCCGGGCTGCTGGTCGCGGTCGCGCCGCATCTGGAACGGTTCCTCGCGCAGGGCTTCGGTATCGAGGCCGAACTCGCGGCCCTGCGCGCGACGACCGTCGCCCAAAACGTCATCGACGCGTTTCGTCGCGAATGGATCGCCAAACGCGTGCGGCGGTTTCGCGAACCGATCGCCGGGGACTTTGCCGCGCTGGACGCCGCGCTCGACCGCCTGCTGGCCGATGCCGGTCTCGAAGGCAGCGATCGCGAACATGCCATTGCGCAGTATGCGATGGGACTGGATGCGAGCAGCCCCGAAGCTTCAACGTTGTTGCACTGGTGCGTGCTTGCCCAGCGCGACCCGGCCGGCCAGGCCGCGGTGGCCGGCTGGCGCAGCTTCCGTAGTCCGCAACGCGTGGATCACGCGCAGCTGGTCGCGCTGGAGCCGGTGCCCGGTGACGAACTGCGTCGTCGCCAGGGACCGTCCGTGAACCATCGCCCGCGCGACGGCTTTGCATTGACCGATCCGCGCATGGATCGGCGCAACGTGCAGGCCGAGGTCAACTACTGCGTGTTCTGTCACGATCACGACGGCGACTTCTGCTCGAAGGGTTTTCCCGAAAAGAAGGGCGCGCCCGAACTCGGGCTCAAGGTCAATCCGCTCGGCGAGGTGCTGACGGGGTGTCCGCTCGGCGAGAAGATCTCCGAGATGCACCTGCTCAAGCGCGACGGTCATGCCATCGCCGCGCTCGCGGTCGCGATGATCGACAATCCGATGCTGCCGGCAACGGGCCATCGGATCTGCAACGATTGCATGAAGGCCTGCATCTACCAGAAGCAGCAGCCGGTCGACATCCCGCAGATCGAGACGCGCGTGCTGACCGACGTGCTTGCACTGCCATGGGGTGTGGAACTCTACGATCTGCTGGCGCGATTCAATCCGCTGCGCGCGACGCAGCCGTGCATGCGGTCCTATAACGGCACAAAGGTGCTGATCGCGGGGCTGGGGCCGGCGGGTTTCACGATGGCGCATCACCTGAGCATGGAGGGCTGCGCCGTCGTCGGCATCGACGGGCTGAAGCTCGAACCATTGCCGCGCGAGTTGCTCGATGCGCCGGTGCGCGATTACGCGATGCTCGAAGAGCCGCTGGAATCTCGTGTCATGTCGGGCTTCGGCGGTGTCGCCGAATACGGCATCACCGTGCGCTGGGACAAGAATTTCCTGAAACTGATCCATCTCGCGCTCGCACGCCGCGCGACGTTTCAGGCGTTCGGCGGTGTGCGGCTCGGCGGCACGCTGACGCTCGACGATGCCTGGCGCGAGGGTTTTGATCACGTCTGCATCGCGACCGGTGCGGGGCTGCCGAAGGTCATCCCGATGGGCCATTCGCTCGCGCGCGGCATGCGTCAGGCGAATGACTTTCTGATGGCGCTTCAGCTCACGGGTGCGGCGAAGCGCGATTCGATTGCCAACCTTCAGGTTCGCCTGCCGGCGGTGGTGATCGGCGGCGGACTCACCGCCGTGGATGCCGCGACCGAGGTGCAGGCCTACTACGTCGTGCAGGTCGAAAAGACGCTCACGCGCTACGAACGCCTGGTTGATTCGATCGGGGAATCGGCGGCGCGCGCCCGGCTCGATGCCGAAAACAACGGCGTGCTCGACGAGTTCCTCGCGCATGGGCGTGCCGTCCGCGCGGTGCGTGCGCAGGCGGAACAGGCCGGCATCGCGCCCGATTTCCTGCCACTGCTGCGCGGGTGGGGCGGGGTCACGATTGCGTATCGACGCAGTCTCAACGAGTCGCCCGCGTATCTGCGCAATCATGAAGAGGTCGTGCGAGCGCTCGAAGAGGGCATCTACTACGCCGAAGCACTGGAACCGCTGCGTGCCGAACTCGATCAGCACGAGCATGTCGAGGCCGTGGTGTTCCGTCGCCGCGAACGTGCCGAGGACGGTCGCTGGCTGGAGAAGTGGAGCGAGCTGCGGCTGCCGGCCCGGGCGGTCCTGATCGCGGCCGGTGCGTCGCCGAACACCGTCTACGAGACCGAGCACCGCGGCACCTTCCAGCTCGATGGCCGGCATTTTTTGCCGCACGTGTGTCATCACGACCAGCTACAGCCGGTGGATGTCGCCGCGCATGCGAAGGCGCGCGAGTTCGGCCCGTTCACCTCGTATTCATCGAACGGGCACACGGTCACGTTCATCGGTGATACGCACCCGGTATTTCACGGCTCCGTGGTCAAGGCGATCGCCTCCGCGCAACGCAGCTATCCATATGTACTGAAGGCCATAGCGGATTGTGCACCGGTCGTCGATGGTCACGGCGAGGCAAGTGAGCTCAGGGCATTTTATGCGCGCATGAGCGAGCGGCTCGTCGCGCGGGTGGCGCGCGTGCTGACGGGCGATCCGGGTGTGATTGAATTGCATGTGCGTGCGCCGCAGGCCGCGGCGAACTTTCGACCGGGGCAGTTCTTCCGGCTCCAGACCTACGAACACGCGGCACCGGTCGTGCACGGTACGCGCGTGCAGATTCCGGTGCAGACCGTCAGCGGCGCCGGGGTCGACGGCGACATGGTTCGGCTCATGCTGTTGCGCGGCGGTGCGAATGCGGAAATCGCCGCGCGCCTGCAAGCCGACGAACCCGTCGTGCTGATGGGGCCGACCGGCGCGCCGGCACACCTGCCGCGCGACCGCGACGTGCTGGTGATCGCCGGCGCCTGGGGCGCGGCCGTGATGCTGGACCTGGGCCCCGCGCTGCGCGCGGCCGGCAATCGCGTGCACTACATCGCGGCCTATGGCTCGCGCGAGCAGTGCTATGCGCGCGCGGAACTCGAACAGGCCGCCGATCGCATCCTGTGGGCCTGCGCGCGCGGCGAGGCGATCGAAAACGCGCGTGCGGGCGACCGTTCCGTGATCGAGGGCGACGTGATTGCGCTGCTCGAACGCGCGGCCGCCGGTGAGTTTGGCGCCGAATGGAAGCCGGGCAGCATCGAACAGGTATACGTGATGGGTTCTACGGGGCTGCTCGCGGCCCTGCAGGGGCGCTGGCATTCGGAATTGCGCGCGCATTTCGCGCCGGATGTGGCGATCACCGGTACCGTCGGAACGCCCATGCAGTGCATGCTCAAGGGGGTGTGCGGCCAGTGCCTGCAATGGCAGATCGATCCGGAGACCGGTGAACGCACGCGCGCGGTGTTTGCCTGCGCCATGCAGGATCAGCCGCTGGAGTGGATCGATCTGGACAATCTCGCCGCGCGTCAGGCGCAAAACCGTCTTTCCGAACACCTGACGAATTTGTGGGTGCGCCACCTTCTTGACCACGGCCGCGAGACGCCCTGAGCCGGATCGTTTCGGTGATAGCGGATGCTTGTCGGTGGGTGAAACAATCAACCTGGTCAAAGGCGTGGCGAATTCACCGGACCGGTCGAATGCCGCCAGGCTCTCCCATGGCGATTCCAGAATGAAGAACTCAGGCGGCTCGTGGGCCTACCGGCTGCGGCGTGCAAGGTTTCTGCGCGGGCACGCTGTTGCGTTGTCGGACCGGCCGTTGCCTGCGGCAAAAATCACGGTCGTCATCCCGGTCTACACGCGTCCGCAGAACCTGCCGCACCTGCTGCGCGCGCCGCTCGCCTGTCCGTTCGTCGAGCGCATCGTAATCTCGAATTCGAACACGGCCATCGATGTCCGTGCGTTCATCCCGTATGACGATCCACGCATCGTCGCGATCAATGAGCCGCGCCGTTTTGGCGTCGGTGTGCGCTGGTTGCGCTGCGCGGAGCACCCGGCCGAGTTCTATCTGTCGTTTGACGACGACGTGTTTCTGTCGACCGCGGCGATCTATGAACTCGTCGAACGTCTGCTTGCGCGTCCCGGTGCGCCGGCCGGAATCCGTGGCGGGCGCTTTCTGGAAACGGGTGAGCGCTGGGTCGGAACCGGGCCGGTCGACACGCTCTGGGGCGTGTTCTGTTTCACGCGCGCGCAGCTCGATCGCTGCATTGCGATTGCCGGTCGGCTCGGCATTGATCTTGGCGAACTTCGCAACGGCGAGGATGTGCTGCTGAGTCTCGCCGGGGACATGCGTCCCGAGGCCCGCTGGCACGACAACTTGTTCTGCCACAGCTACCGCAGTGCCGAGGCGATTCACAAGCGCGAGGACGGATTCGACTCGCAGCGCCGCGAGCTGCACGCGCGCACCCTGCGACTGGTCTCGCGTGGCGGCGAACTGTACCGCGCGCCATCACGGCTGCATCTGGGTTGCGGGACGGACCCGCGGTTTGGTTACTGGAATGTCGATATAGCGCCATTGCCGCAGGTGGACGTACAGCTCGACCTGGCCCGGGGGCGGCTGCCGTTTGCCGATGCGAGCATCGACGAGGTGCTGTGCATCGATATCCTCGAACACCTCGACCGGTATCCGGAATTGCTCGCCGAGATTCACCGCGTACTGAAGCCCGGCGGGACGCTGCATGCGCAGGTGCCGCATTTCTCGTGCTGGTGCGCCTATGCCGATCCGACCCATCGTCGCCTGTTTTCGATCGAGACCTTCGGGTTCTTCGCTGGTGACGTCGGGCGCGACTACTACTTCGACTTCAGATTCGCAGCGATTCGTGAACTGCGCCTGACATTTGAATCGGGCCGCTGGCTGGTGCGCCGCGTCGCGCGCTGGGTCAATGCGGATGTGGGCCACATGCGGCGCTGGGAACGCACCGCGCTCGCGCGCCTGTTCCCGGCGATGAACATTGTCGCCGAATTGGTTCGTTGACGGGCTGTCAGCGTTTCATAGGGAGCGTTTAGGTTTCATAGGGGACAAGGTTTCATAGGGGACAGACCACGGTTTTCCGCGGGAAGCCAGCCCTGATACCCTGAAACTCCACAATCAACGGACTGAACGATCATGCCAAGAAGGCCTCGGATCACCCTCCCCGGCGTACCCATGCACATCATCCAGCGCGGCAACAATCGCGACGCCT